>JAZLLB010000214.1:0-5509 GCA_045597925.1 Acutalibacteraceae bacterium | reverse complement strand
AGGCCGCCGAGCTTCCTCAGCGGTTTATATCTGGAATACAAAGCCACTGCCCAGCAGATAATTGTATATATCCACGCCAAACGCAGATAAAAATCCAGATCATTTTTAAACATAAATTACCTCATAAAGCTTTCATAAATTTCACTCATCTGAACAGATACGCTTTCCTGTGAAAATCTTTTTATGTTTTTTCGGGCATTTTCGGAGAAGCTGCTGTACATATTTTTATCTGAAAAAAGCATGCTGATTTTTTCAGCCATTTCATCCGAATCATCAGGTTTTACAATGAATCCGTCTTCTCCGTCGGCAATAAGTGCTCTGTGACCTCTGTTATCGGCGGCAACGACAGGCAGACCGCATGCCATAGCCTCCATGATATTTACAGGCAAGCCCTCACGCAGGCTTGACGCCGCGCATAAGTCACTCAGCTTTACAAGCAGCTCAACATCTTCACGGTGACCTAAAAAATCAACTCTGTCGCTCACTCCGAGCTCCTTTGCCAGAAGTTTATACCTGCCGTCGAAATTATCGGCACCCGCAATAAGTAATCTGGCTTCGGGGATATTCACAAGCGCTCTTATAAGCATAGCCTGATTTTTATTTTTATTCATTTCCGCAACATAAATAATAATTTTATCATTCTCAGAAAATCCTTTTTCTCTGCGCAGAGTCATCTTTTCTTCATGCGTAACAGGGAAAAATTTTTTGCTGTTGTAGCCTACTCCGTCAACAAGCTTAACCTGCGGATGTCTGAAATGCTTTTTCGCGAAATTATAATCCTCTCTGTTAATGGTAATAAGACAGTCTGTTTTGAAAGACATATACAGCTCTATCGGATAATAAATCAGCCAATTGAGCAGCGGTGCACCCTTATAAAAGTGAAATCCGTGAGCAGTATATATAATGTTTCCCGAATTATTCTTATTCGCGGCGAGCCTTGTCAGTATTCCTCCCATCGGAGTATGACAATGAATTATGTCAAATTTGTTTTCGTCAATTATTTTTTTCAGCATTTTATATGCTTCGGCATTGCCTTTACTGAAAGGTGAACGGGCGATTGGAATTTCATGGTGAACATCACAGCAGGGGAGTTTTCTGTCTCCATGGCTGGCAACATGAACCTCCCATCCCATATCGTGAAACAACTTTAAATAAGGAAGATGAAAATAATAGAAATGATCTGTTATTGTTGCTGTAAACAGTATCTTTTTCAACCTTTACTACCTCGTTTCCGCAGTCTCTGTTTCTGTTCCCTTAAATTTTTCCATCGTATTCTCTTCACTGCTGTTTATACCGCTGTGATTCAGAACGTTTTTAATGGTTTTAAATAAAATCTTTACATCAAGTGATAGACTCATATTATCAACATAATAAACATCATAGTTGAATTTTTCTTCCCATGAAATTGCGTTTCTGCCGTTAACCTGCGCCCAGCCTGTAATTCCGGGTCTGACCTCATGGCGGCGCAGCTGCTCCTGATTATACAGCGGGAGATATTCGCAAAGCAGCGGTCTAGGTCCTATCAGGCTCATCTCGCCTTTAAGAACATTCGCAAACTGCGGCAGCTCGTCAAGACTGGTTTTTCTCAAAAATGAACCGATTTTTGTCATTCTTTCCATATCTGAAAGAGGAATTCCGTTCTCATCAACGGTTTTTTCTTTCATAGTCCTGAACTTGTAAACCGTAAAAATTTTACCGTCTTTACCGGGTCTTTTCTGACGGAAAAGAACATGTCCTCCGTCCGACACCTTTATTGCCGCAGCGGCAGCCAGCATAACAGGTGATGACACTACCAATATCACTGACGAAGCGGCTATATCAAAAGACCTTTTAATAAATTTATACACAAGCACACCACATTTTCAGTCAAATTTAAGACAGTTGCGAGTTCCGTTAATTGTTCGGCATTATCTTTGTTTCTTCAGGCTCATGGAAATTAGGAACAATCAGCTTAAGCAGCTCCCTCACCTGATTCTTGTCAGCCTTTCTGAGTGCTTCAAGCTGTGAAACGAAAAGCTCATCGTCCATATTAACGGGACTTGTAACGTAAATTTTATTATTGGCCGTAAGCCTTCTCTTATCGTATTCTTCTTCAAGAGTAAGCTCCTCATAAAGCTTTTCGCCCGGGCGCAGACCGGTGAACGCGATATCGATATCAACATAAGGCTTATGTCCCGAAAGAGAGATAAGATTCTCAGCCAGCGAAAGAATTTTAACAGGCTCACCCATATCCAGCACAAAAACTTCGCCGCCTTCAGCCATACCTCCCGCCTGAACAACAAGCTGCGAAGCCTCGGGAATAGTCATGAAATATCGTGTTATTTCGGGATGAGTAACCGTAACGGGACCGCCGTTTTTTATCTGCTCCGTAAACAGCGGAATAACGCTGCCGCTTGAGCCGAGAACATTTCCGAAACGTACAGCCGCGAACTTGGTTGAATTGTTTTTCGACCTTTCAAAATACTGAACTATCATTTCAGTTACGCGCTTTGTGGCACCCATAACATTAGTGGGATTAACAGCCTTATCTGTTGAGATGCTTACAAAACGTTCAACCCTATATTCCACAGCGGTTTTTGCAAGATTATATGTTCCGAACACATTATTCTTAACAGCCTCACAGGGGTTATCCTCCATAAGCGGAACGTGCTTATGCGCGGCGGCGTGAAAAACAACCTGCGGACGGAATTCCTCAAAAACTTCTCTGAGCCTGTTTTCATCTCTGACAGAACCTATTCTGATAATAACCTCAGGCTCTCCGCCGTAATGCCTGTCCAGCTGATTTTTAAGAACAAACGCATTGTTTTCATATATATCAAATATAATAATTTTAGACGGCGAATATTTTGAAATCTGACGGCAAAGCTCACTGCCGATTGAGCCGCCTCCGCCTGTAACGAGAATATTTTTTCCGTTGAGATATGAACATATTTTAGTATCCAGCTTGACCTCAGGGCGCGAAAGCAGATCCGTAATATTAACATCACGGATTCCGGAGCCGTTATCTTCCACCATTTCAAGAAGACTGGGAGAAATTTTCAGGTGGCATCCTGTTGAAACGGCAATATGGAGAATTTCCGCCTGCCTTTCATCAGTAGCCGACGGAATACAGATAACAATTGTATTAATCCTGTATTTTTCCGCCAGAGCCGGTATATCGTTACAGTTACCTTTAACAGGTACTCCTCTTATGCTCTGACCCAGCTTCAGCGGATTATCATCAACCGCCACAATCGGCTTTCCTTTGCGGAAATTGCCTGCTTCAAGCTCTTTTATGATAATCATACCCATATCTCCCGCGCCGACTATCATAATTCTGTTATATTTCATTTTGCCGTGAATGCTGAAATTTCGCAAAGAACGCCTCATTGTTCTGTAGCTCACACGCATACCGCAAACAAAAATAAGTGCAATCAGCGTTCCGAAAATATAAAACGTAGCTCTGAAAATTCCTTTTTCGGGAACATTTACATCAAAATAAGACATAACAATATCAACAGAAATGCTTATCATTCCGCCGAGCGCGGTTGCAATGCCTATATTGATAAGTTCTCTCGAACCGGCATATTCCCACATGCTTTTGTAAACACCGAAAGCATAATATAAAAGTATGAACGCGGCAGTAACCGGCACACATCTGATGAGATATTTCAGGTCAAACTTATCAAACTGCTCAAGAACCCCCGCAATTATGTATGCAAGGTTAATAAATACTATATCATAAAGAATCATCAGAAACCTTTTTAATTTTACGCTTTTAAAGTCCATATAACCACTCTTTCTCAAGATAAAAACACTACACTAACTTAATATTAATTTTAATATAATCCGCAAAAAAAGTCAATAAAAATAATCAAATATATGTTGACTGAAATGATGTTTTGGTGCTAATATTTTAAAAAAGGAATAATGAGGTGCGATATGATAGGTTTAGGTGTATGGGAGATACCTGTAAATTCAATGTTTTACAAAGGAACAGCCGAAATCACAGTCCGCGATTCCAACGGGGAATATGATTTCAGCTTCAAGGTTCCGGGCTTTAATGTACCCGAAATGGATATTTCAAATGTGACGGTATCAGAAAATACGCTCAGTGCTGACGCCACCTGCGATATGCTCAAGGGCAAAAAGCTTCACGTTGACGTGGAATTTGATAAAGACATATGCTGCGGGGTTGTAAAAGGTCCCATGGGCGTTAAAATCAAACTTAACGGAAAAAGAATAGGGTAATCGGAATTTACGACTAACGAAATTTAAAAATAGTATAATCACAGCAGCATACCCTCCAAGGTTTAATCCCGGAGGGCTGTGCTGCTGTTATGCTATGCTATTATTTGAAGAATAAATAAACAAACTGCTTATTCATCTTTTTTCTTCTGAAGATGAGTTTTATCTACGCTTTCCAAAGAGAATGCAAATTGCAGTAGGCGTAAACTGCTTCGATTTCATCACCGTCGCAGATAGAGAAGCAAACCTTCGGTTCCATACCGGGCTTCAGTGCCTTGCGCTGATTACCGAATTTTGTCTGAATGGAAACCCATTCGATATAATGCGCATCAAGCATAGGATGCTCGGCGGTACCAACGGTAACAAACACTTTTCCGTCTTTTACTTCGTACACAGGAATATAATATCTGAACGGCTTGCAATTGAAGTTCACAGTAAACTTTCCGACATTGTTTATCAATTCATCAACTTTCAGATTTGAAGAAAAGCAGGCATAGCGTATGAGCAGCGGGTCATGCTTGATATTTATGAGGTTGATATTTCATTTAGTATCACTCCAATCTGTTCCGGTCTGTCCAGGCAGTAAACTGAAAAGCCGAGCGTCTCAAGCTGCCTTTTTCTTCTTACTTGAATGAGTCGCATTTTTTGACCGGTTGTTTTTATTTCAACAAAAGCCATACGCTTACGCGGTAAAAGAACGATGCGGTCGGCACCCCGTCAAAACCGGGTGATACAAATTTAAGGCAAAGACCGCCCATATTTTTTACTGCCTGTACGAGCTTTCGCTCCAGTGTTTTTTCATCCATATTTACGTATAATTAAACCATCTCGAAAGGGGTGGTTTAATTATATCTCCTTTCTCAAAAATTTTGATTATATTTGCAGGAGTAGCTACCTGCGGTATAATTAAGACAAGCACTGTGGATTTGTATCTCATAATTTACAGCTCAGACTGGTTCGAGGTGACTCAAACCACAGTGAGTTTTTAGGGGATATATCGGTCTGAAATATCTGTCTGCCGCTTCTATCACCCAGTTTGCAAGAGTGGCTGTAGATATTTCTGCCTTCATGCTTCTGAAATCCTTTCATACAAGGATATTAAAGCTCTGATGGCTGACCTTAAAAAAGTCTACGGGGCAGTTAATGAAGATACCGCTCTGTATGAATTAGAGCAATTTTCAGCAAAATGGGATTCAAAATATCCGAAGATTTCACAGTCCTGGCAGGCTCATTGGGCAGAATTATCTACATATTTCAAATATCCGCAATCAGTCAGAACACT
>JAZLLB010000213.1:0-20283 GCA_045597925.1 Acutalibacteraceae bacterium | reverse complement strand
CGCCAGCTTTTTCAAGCATACGAACGCAAAGATTGCCAACGATATTTCTCTTTCTCTCGTCAATGTCCATAAAAGAAACTTTAACAAGGTTAAGAGAATCCTTTGCTTTAAGGAAGCCGTCTATAAGCTCGGGGCAGTATGTACTGCCGGAACCGATTACGGCAAGGGTAATGTCTTTCATATTTATCTCTCCTTTTATTTATGCGTACTGCTGAAGTATCCAGTTAACACAGCCTGTAACAGGGGGGTGTGTGAGCTTTATAAATTTAAGTTTTCTGCCTGTTGTTTCTGCTGATTTTTTCATAAGCGCGTCAACATATATCTGTGAGAAAGGCTTAACGTGCATTGAACCCGAAAGAACAACCTCAACCGTTTCGTCTGTGAAATTGAGCGTATTGAGGTGAGCGTTGATAAGCGCCGCGCCTCTTTTCGCCATTACATCTATAGTGTCAAGTACTGCCTTGTCACCGAGCTCGGCGGCATCAAAGAAGAAATCTATAAGACGCATAATGAACGGGTCGGCATCTTCATCCTCAAATTTTGAAACGAGCGCGAGAAAATCCTCTTTGCAGGTGAGCTTATATTCGTTGTATATCATTTCAGTAACGGCTGTTTTCTGAATCCCCAGATAAACATCATCATAAGCAAGTCTGTAAGTCTGCTCCGCAATCCAGTGACCGTTGCCTATATCACCTGAAAATTCGCCGAGACCGGCGAGCTGAAGCATTTTACCGTCGCTGTCAACAGCGTTGCAGCAGGTGCCTGTTCCGCAGTTGTAGCCGATAGCCGCCGCCCCCGTGGAGCCTGCCTTTACAACGATGAAGCCGTCATTGTATATTTCAAAATTATCAAGACCGTAGTCTTTAAGTCTTTTAACCATTTCATCGTGCTGGAACGGGTGGTCGATACCGGCAAGACCCATAAGAGTGAATGAAATGTCGGAAAGCTGCCTGCCCGCCGCACTGAGCAGATCGTTTATTCCCTGCCATATAAGTGGAGCGGCATCATCAAACCCGTTTTCATAGTTTTCATGATTACTGCCGGGGCCTTTAACAAGCTCCAGAAGATTTTTGTTTTCATCAAAAAGTGCATAAGCGGTTTTTGTTCCGCCGCCGTCAACGCCGATATAATATTTCATTTTATGAATCCTTTCAAAAAATATCATTCGTATAATTCTATAACAATAAAGCTGTTCTGTCAATATAAATCACACGGTATCAGCGGAGAAAATCGAAAAATCAAGCGGAAACCAGCCGGAAATGCCCGAATTAAGCTCGTTTCGCTTCCCGGAATACAGGCCTGTGAACATCTGCATAGCTTCTTTGTGTGAAAGTTCAAAGGGATTTTCACCGCCGTCGGCAACTGTTACGGTATTGTTTTCAATTTTCACCGTGAAAAGCTCGTCAGCTCTGTCGCCGTGAATAAGAAACGTCTGTTTGCCGTCACAGAAGTTTTTATATTCTGATTTTTGCTTTAACAGCGCGTAAACCATACGTTTCCAGTTAAGTATGTTTACAAGGTCACAGTGATTAAAATTAAAGCCCTCGCAGACATCGGTTAAAATCTGATTACAGCTCGCTTTGCTCGCGGGCATTTTTATATGAATTGCTTCTTTTCCGGAATTTTTAAGCAAAGCCGGAATGAGGAGTCTGAAATATTCGTCATTTACAGCCGCGGATTCGGTTACATATCCGAGCTTATCGGAAAAAAGCGCGTATCCTGTATATTTGCCGTTTTCTTTGAATACAAACGGCTTCTGATACCATGAAACGAGAATATCATAGAGCTTTTCCCTTTTTCTTAGAATTCGTGAACGGAAAGTTTTATTATATAATTCAAAAATAAAGTCAAGAGCTTCGCTGTCATTTTCCGAAACGGCTTGAGCGGTGAGAGACGAAACGTAGTCTTTGCCGTAAATGTGACGTATATTTGTACTGTTTACGCAGTATTCATATTCCGCGCCGGCAGGCTCGAATCCGAAATATCCGTAACGCTGACGCTGACCGCCGAGAATCATAAAATCTACATTTTCTTTAAGACATTTTTCTTTAGCCAGGCGCATACAGTCTTTCATGTAGCCTTTTCCTCGGCAGTTTTTGCCTACGGCAACATTTCCTATTCCTCCGCAGAGAATTTTTTCACCGCAGATATCCATTTCATCAACATAAAGCCCGACAGCCGCCTGCCATTTATCGTTTAATGCTACAATCTGATTTTCGGAGCAGTGGTCATATTCTTTTTTGTAGAGCTTCGGCAGCATAGATAAAAAGTCGGTTTCACTTTCCTCCGGGTCATCGGAAAAGAAAACCCAGTTGAGAAAATCAAGGCTTTGTTCATAGTCTTTTATGTTGCCTGTACCTTTATATAAATTTTCCATTGCCGTCCTCCGCTTTTTCATATATATTCAAGACAAAATCCAGCTCTGTTGTCAGAGTGTTTATTTCGTTAATTTTTTCCTTATGCTTTTCATCTGTATGGTAGTAGTACGGGGTCATTTTAAAAAGTGAATGAATATCCTCATTTGAAGTGAGCGTGATTGTGTCTGTCACTCTTTTTCTGCCGACAAGCGTCAGCTTCCGGTATTCAGGTACCGCTTCAATGTTTTCGTAAGGTTCGTTATACAGAACCTCTTTCAGCCCGAAAAGATGCTTTCTGCCCGGGCTGACGGAGATAAGTCTTCCGTCGGGTGCAAGGACTCTCGCGAACTCATCTTCACAGAACGGAGCGAAAAGATGAAACGCCATATTGACGCTCCCTGCTTCAAGAGGCAGAGATTTCATGTTTGCCACAAAAAAGCAGGCACTGCATTTTCTTTTGGCGGCGAGACGTATCATTCCCTTTGAAATATCAAAACCGTAAAATCGCCCTTTGATATCCCGTGAGATGAAATCGGTGTAGTAACCTTCGCCGCAGCAGATGTCAACCGCAGTGAAGCTTTCATTTTTCTCAGAATCGTATTCCTTTTTCAGCTCCAGCGCAAGCGAATCGTAGTATCCTTTTGATAAAAAATCTCTGCGGCTGAGAGCCATATTCCGGTTGTCGCCGATAAGTTCGCCGCTTTTTCCCGAGAGAAGCAGGTTGACATATCCCTCTTTTGAGTAATCAAATGAATGACCGCCCGGGCATATAAGACTGCCGCTGATTCTTTTAACGGGAGCTGAGCAGATTGGACATATAATATTTTTCAGCATAATTCACCGTACAGAAATACGGCTGCCCGTTAGGACAGCCTGAAAATCATTTGATTATTTTTTTGCTTTTTCGTTTTTGGCAAGAACTTCTTCAAGATACTTGAAGTTTACGGAATTGGAATTTTTCATGTAGTTTGCCATAGCGGCGTCAAGTCTGTCTTTCTGATAAACAACAATCTCAACGTCTTTACCGTCTTCAACATAAGAATATATCATGTATGAGCCTTCGAGTTTTTTGAGGTTTTTGCGTATAATCGCAAGTCTGCCGGCATCAATTCCGAGATATTCTGCCGCCTCGGCTTCTGTAAGATACGCATCTTTACTCTCTTGTGAAATCGAGGAGGAAACCAGTTCGTCGTTTTTAACTACCTTATCAACACAGACAGCACCTGTAACGCAGACAGCTGCTGTGCATAAAATTGAAACAACCGGTGTGATAATTGATTTTAAATCAGCCATAATAAAAACTCCTTTGATTTTTAATACTTCATTATAATAACATATAAATCCGGAAAATTCTACTGTTTTTGAAAAACTTTTTAAGTATAATTAAGCTGATGCTCTTTCAATCGTTTTTTTGAGTCTGTGGATTATCCGTTTTTCCAGTCTTGATATGTAGCTTTGCGATATTCCCAGAATATCGGCAACTTCCTTTTGCGTGTATTCCTTTTCACCGCCGAGACCGAACCGCATATACATAATGGTGCGTTCTCTTTCATCAAGAGAATTAACTGTTTTTATGAGCAGATTTTTTTCGTCTTCAAGTTCGAGGTTCTGATTTACAATATCGGGTTCGCTGCCCAGAACGTCAGATAAAAGCAGTTCGTTGCCGTCCCAGTCCACGTTAAGCGGCTCGTCAATTGAAACCTCGTTTTTCAGTGTGCTTGTTTTTCTTAAAAACATAAGGATTTCATTCTCTATGCATCTTGAGGCGTAAGTAGCGAGCTTGATATTGCGCGCGGGCGAGAAAGTTTTTACCGCCTTTATCAGTCCTATTGTGCCGATTGACACAAGATCCTCCGTGCCGACCCCCGTATTCTCAAATTTTCTTGCGATATATACCACAAGCCGCAGATTGTGAGTTATCAGCTTTTCTCTGACGGAATCGTCGCCGAGAAGAATTTTTTCAAATATATCGTTTTCCTCTTTCTTTGTCAGCGGGGGAGGGAGTGTTTCCGGACCGTTTATGTAATAGATGTTGTTTTTAAATATTTTTTTCGAAAGCAGCAGCTTCAGCTTTGCGAGCAGATTCATGAAAGTTCTCTCCTGTAAGTTCGTTATTGATTATAAATTCAAATTCGCCGCCGAAAAAGCTCTGACGGCTGACGGCAATATAAACATCTTTTACAATTCTTTCCGAATCCCTGCTTTTTATTGTTACGCTGTCGGGCTTGAATGACGGCAGAATCTCCGTTCCGCTCATGCTTTGAGCGGGAATAAATCGTATATTCCCCGAGACCGCTTTTATATCCCTGTTTTTGAAGTATGCTTTTATTTCAGCGGGAATAATATCCTTTGCCGCGTCATACTGCGCCACTATTACGGGAAAGCCTGAAAAAATTTCCTTAAGTCCGTTACCGGTGTCAAAGAATCCTCTGCCTGAGACGGATTTTTCACCCGTGATGACTGTAACAAAGCATATTGTTTCAGACGGAGCTTTTCTTGAAATAATCATTGAAACGGCGTTCACGGCGGCAAAGCTCGCAACAGAGGTGACGGCAAGTATTTTTAAATCAATATCAAAGTAAACCGCACCGTTTTTATAAAGCATCATATCGGTGTTGAAGAAAAACAGCACAGCGCACATCAGTCCGCCGAAAAGAAGGTTTACTGTAAAAAATACGCACGAATTTCTGAAAAAGGTTTTGACGTTAATGAATCCGAATGCCGAAAACGATATTGCGCCGCACATCACCGCTCTTAAAATCAGCTCAAATAAAAGCGGAATTTCCGGCAGAAATATTTTGAGAGAAAACAGGCTTCCCAACGATGAAGCCGCGAGAATACGCAGGCTTTTTGTGTTGAATTTCAGATAATTTTTCGATATGACGAGCATGAGATAATTTACAAATCCGTTAACTATCAGCAGCACGTCGACGTAAACAGGCATAAAAATCACCTCTGCGAAAATTATAATCCGCAGAGGCTGAAACTTTTGTCGAATAAATTACTTGATCTGAGTTATTTTATTGCCTTTCACAATGAAAGCACGCTGAGCTTTTTCAATAAGAGGATAGTCGTTTTCGGGAGAATCGGTGTAAAAGTTTTCGATTTCCGCGTCGCCGTAAAACTCAAAAAATGCTTTGAGTTTATTGTCTTTGAGGCACACACGCTCAAATTTTCCGGTTTCCGTGTTGACTGTTGAGCTTAAAAGATATTTAATCCCCAGCCTTTTACATATTTCGTTCATTGAAAAATCGGGTGACGCGGTGATAATCAGGTCGTCTTCCTTTTGGATTTCTTTATAAAACGGCTTAATTTTATTCATATGTCCGTCCCAGAAATTTTTGGGGTCGTTTTCGGGGTCAACGAATTTCGGAGCTTCTTTTTCAATGAGCGGAACGTAGTCTCTTATCATATCATTGATTGAAACCTTTCCTCTTTTATATTTCGCAAAGCCTACAAGAACCTTCGGGAAAAGCTTTATAAGCCACGGGTTCTTTTTAAGATAAAACAAAAACATATCGAAGGTGCTTTCGCCGTCATAAATGGTGTTGTCAAAATCGTAAACATTCATAATTTAAGCAGTCTGTTCCTTTCTTTGTAGTCGGGCATATATTTTTCTATCAGAGCGTAAAACTGCGGAGAATGATTATGATGAACCGTGTGCGCCAGTTCATGAACAACAACATAATCCACAGCAGGCAGAGGCTTCTGCATAAGATAAAGTGAGTAACAGATTCCGTTTTTCGCGCTGCATGAGCCGTATCTTGTTTTTGCTGAGGTGATTTTCAGCGATGTGTATTTCACGCCCATTATTTTCGCGAAATATTCCGTTCTTGCAGGCAGATACTCTTTTGCTTTTCTGCGAAGCTCATTTATTTCAGCTTCTGAGAGCTCAGCTGAGTTTTCATTTCTGCTTTTAACTTTTTCAAGATTTTTTGCTATCCATTCATTATGCTCCGCAACAAACGCGTCAATTTTATTTTTTGAAAGATGTGCCGGTGCTCTGACGATTATTTCACATTTTCTGTTGATTTCAAGCGAGAGTGTTTTTCTTTTACTTCGTTTTAAAATGAATTCATACATTTTACTCACCTTATGTATTTTACATCGTATACAATATTAATTCAAGATAAAAAATAAAAACTATTGTACTTTCGGAAAGATTATGGTAATATTTACTTTGAGGTGAATTCTATGACTCACAGTGAAATATTCGGAAAAGCAAAGTGGATAATGCCGAAAGAAGATATGACATCGGTATTATTCAGAAAAACGTTTATATCAGGCGGCGAAAGTACCAAAATAACCGTATGCGGTCTTGGGTATTTTATTATTTACGTTAACGGAAGAAGGGTATCCGCTGACGAGCTTGTGCCTGCGTACTCTGATTATATCCCTAGGGACAATGAAAAAATGCAGCTGCTGTATCCGCTTAAGGATAAGCAGGATAACCGCATTTACTGTCTTGAATATGATATAAGCAGCTATGTGGAACCGGGTGAAAACACTGTCGGCTTTATGCTCGGCGCGGGATATTTCCACCAGACTGACAGAACGGCCGAGGGCAATATGGATTACGGCAATATCCGTCTGTGCTACAGAATCACCTCCGGAAATAAGGAGTATATAAGCGATGAGGCAACGCTTTATAAGCAGGGCTTCATTAAAAAATCATCTCTGTTTTACGGCGAAAGCCACGATTACAGCGGCTTTGATTACAGCTGGAGTACTGTTTACGCGGAAAGAGAAGGCTGGCTTACCCCAGTTGAATGTGAAAATATGCGAACTGTCAGAATGCACATACAGTCATTTAATAAAGATAAAATAATAAGAATTCTGAATCCCGTAAAGCTTTATGATTTCGGCGAATATTCAGTTTATGACGCCGGTGAAAATATTACCGGTTATGCCGTTGCGAGATGTGAGAAAAAAGGCGAGACGGTCACTCTGAGATTCGCCGAGCTTCTGAACGATGACGGAACGCTTTCGTTTGATTCCGCGGGCGGGGAGCATCAGATTGCGTCGGATAAATTTATCACAGACGGCAGAACAGTTGAACTTCATCCGTATTTTCTGTGGCACGGGTTCAGATATTTTTCACTTACAAACAACGCTCAGGCGGTTGAGGTCAAAGAGATTCATACCGATATGGAAATTACGTCTGATTTTGAATGTTCAGATGAAAATATAAACTGGATTTATAAAACGTATATTCACACACAGCTTTCAAATATTCATTCCGCTGTACCTACAGACTGTCCTCACAGAGAGAGACTCGGATATACTGGCGACGGTCAGCTCTGCGCTCCCGCCGCGATGCTCACACTTGATTCTCAGGAATTATATAAAAAGTGGATTCGGGATATTATTGACTCGCAGGATAAAAGAACCGGTCATGCTCAGCACACCGCGCCGTTTTCCGGAGGCGGAGGAGGACCTGCCGGCTGGGGCGGAGCGATTATTACTGTAATTTATAACTACACAAGATATTTCGGGGATAAAACCCTGCTTGAGAAATATTTTGACAATATGGTTTTATTCGCGGATTATATGGAATCGCGCTGTGAAAACGGTCTGATTGAAAAAGAAGAAGAGAAAGGCTGGTGTCTTGGCGACTGGTGTACTCCCGGAGAATTGAAGCTCCCTGAGGATTTTGTCAACACCTGCATGTATATTTCACAGCTTGAAATGCTGGCTTTGTGCGCTAAGCTTCTCAACAGAAGCGGAGAGAAATTCACCGTGCTTGCCGAAAATCACCGTGCAAGCGTCAGAAGAAAATACCCGCCGGATAAAAACGGCAGCTTCCTTAACGGAATACAGGGAGCGGATTTCTTTGCTTTTGAAAGCGGAGTCGGAGGAAACAAAACGCTCAGAGCGGCAGAGAAAAAATATTCCGGACTCGAGTATTTTGATACTGGAATTTTCGGTACGGATTTAGCCTGTAAGCTGCTTCTGAAATACGGTGACGCGGATATAGCACTGAAAATGCTGAGCAGCGAGAAAAAAGATCATTCTTTCGGTTATATGAAAAAAAGCGGAGCGACTACTCTGTGGGAAAACTGGAACGGCGAAGCTTCAAATAATCACCCTATGTTCGGAGCCTGCGTAAGGTCGCTTATGGAGCACATTCTCGGTATACGGCAGACGCATCATTCGTACGGGTATGAGAGGGTTATTATAGAACCTGCCGAAAACAGCGTTCTGAGTTTTGCGAAAGGATATATTACCACGCCTAAGGGCAGAATAAGTGTTGAGTATCACAAGAAAAACGGTGAAACTGAATTTACTGTTGAGTTATGCGACGGTATAAGAATCGCTGAACTGAGATATGACGGCAACAGATATCCTCTTTTTGAGGGTGTAAACAAAATTGTATGCTGATCGGGGGTAGCGTTGTGAAAAAAATGTCATTTATAGGAACGGGCGTTATGGGCGGAGCAATCGCGAGAGCTGCCTGTAAAGGAAACGACCCGAAGGATATAGTTGTAACAGATTACGATAAAGAAAAGGCGAAGGCGTTTGCGGGAGAAACAGGCGCGTGCTTCGCCGAAAGCAACGTGCAGGCTGTCCGAGAAAGCAAGTATATTCTTATAGGTGTTAAGCCTCAGGTGGGGCAAAGTGTGCTTTCCGAAATCGGTCCTGTTATAAAAGAATGTATTGAAAAGGGCGAAGAAAAAGTACTTGTTTCAATCATGGTCAGCGTCAGCATTGAAACGATAAAAGAATGGCTCGGTACTGACGTTGACGTTCCGATTATCAGAACACTTCCGAATGTGGCGGCAAGCGTGGGTAAATGTATAACAATCTGCACTCTGAGCGATACCGCAACAGATGAAATATTTAATGAGTACAAAGAAATTCTCCGCTGCACAGGTACGTTTGAGCTTATCCCCGAAAAAAAGATGTATGCTGCCAGCGTTATAACGGGCTGCGGTCCCGCGTTTGTGTGTATGTTTATAGAAGCTCTCGCGGACGGCGGAGTTATGACAGGCCTTACACGCCAGCAGGCGCAGAAATTCGCAATAGACACAATTATCGGTACTGCCGCTCTTGTTGACGAAAGCGGCAAGCACCCCGAAAAACTGAAAGATGAGGTATGTTCACCCGGCGGTTCAACAATCGCGGGTGTTGTAAGCCTTGAGAAGAACGGCTTCAGAAACGCGGCTGTTCAGTGCGTGCTTGACACATTCAAGCGAGTTCTTGACATGGGCGGACTCAGTGAAAAAGACGTGGTTTAATTAAGGAGCGGGCAATATGAGATGTGAAAAATGCGGCCGCCTCAGCCCCGATGAGGTAAATGTGTGTAAATTCTGCGGCAATGTTTTTGATGAAAGCAAGCCTGCTGAAAAAGTTGTTCCCAATAATCAGTTTGTTTATGAAATTGCGGAAGACCAGATAAAAAAAGGCAGTGTGCCGAAATACTTTAAATACGGCTGGCTGATAATAGCGGCAGGTATCGCCGTTTTGGTGCTGATTATTCTTCTGATTACCTGGGTATTATAATGCATACAATCCATGTATGCTGCTGCAAATGACAATAAAAACACCGACCGATTGGAAAAATCCTTTCGGTCGGCTTATTTATTATGTTATAATGTTATAAAAATCAGCCTAAAAATGCTTCGTGAACTGCCGAAACAGCTTTGTCGGCATCTTTCGCGTCGATAAGAACTGAAATTTTGATTTCGCTTGTGGAAATCATCTGGATATTGATGTCGCTGTTGTAAAGAGCCTCAAACATTGTTGAAGCTGTGCCGGGGTGAGTCTCCATACCCGCACCGACAACTGATACCTTCGCAACGTCGGTGTCACACTTAATTTCAATATTGTCGTCAACAAACGGAAGCTCTCTTATGGCCTCAACGGCAACGGGACCGTTTGCTTTGCTGACTGTGAATGAAATATCCTTTGTACTGTTTCTGCCGACTGACTGAAGGATAATGTCAACATTTATGTTCTTCTGTGCGAGCTTGTCGAAAATTTTAAAAGCGATACCGGGGATATCGGTAAGACCTATAACTGATATACGGGCAACGTCAGTGTCTTTGGTGACGCCCCTAACGAGCATTTTTTCCATTTTTGCATCCTCCTTGACTATTGTGCCGGGTATTGGATTAAGACTTGATAAAACCTCAAGCTCAACATTGTATTTCTTTGCCATTTCAACTGAGCGGTTATTGAGCACCTGCGCGCCCAGTGTAGCAAGCTCAAGCATTTCATCATAAGTGATTTCCTTGAGCTTCTGAGCGTTCCTGACTTTTCTGGGGTCAGCGGTATAAACACCGTCAACATCTGTGAAAATCTGGCATTTGTCCGCATGAAGAGCCGCCGCTATGGCAACCGCGCTGGTATCCGAACCGCCTCTTCCGAGAGTAGTCAGATCCTGCCTGTCGTTGATGCCCTGAAAACCTGCGACAACAACTATTTTGCGTTCGCCAAGCTCAGAGCGGAGTCGTTCCTTATGAATGGTTTTGATTCTTGCCGCCGAATAAACGGAGTTCGTGGAAAATCCCGCCTGCCAGCCCAAAAGCGAAACAACGGGGAAGTCCAGCGACTGAATAGCCATGGCAAGAAGTGCGATTGAAATCTGCTCACCGCTTGCAAGAAGCATATCCATTTCTCTTTTAGAGCCGTTGGGATTGATTTCCATGGCTTTTGCGATAAGGTCGTCAGTCGTGTCGCCCTGTGCCGAAACAACTACAACCACGTCGTTGCCCTGTTTGTACGTGTCCGTAACAATTTTTGCCACGTTCATAACACGCTCGGCGTCGGCAACGGAGCTCCCGCCGAATTTCTGAACAATAAGACTCATAATATTTCCTCTTTTATCAATAATCTACAATGCTGATTTGTGAAAGAATGTCAATTCCGCCGATTGAGTTTAAAAGCCCGTTAATTTTACCAATCTTGAGAGCAGGAGTAATAAAAGCAATTTCACACTTACAGGCATCTTTTTTTTCGATAAACTGAACGCTTCCGAAAGCGGATTCGATATCTTTAACGGCTGTTTCTCTGTCAGATGTTTTAACTCTTACAAACATAGCCGTCTCAGTTTCATTATAGTCAATAACATAGTCGGGTGTTCCATCTTCCCAGCCGAAATCCTTGCGCTTTTCAATATGCTGAGCGCAGTCGATAACATCGGCGACAACAGCGCTTGCCGTCGGGAGCTTGCCTGCGCCTCTGCCGTAGAATACAACATCACCCACAGCGTCACCGCGGACAAGCACGGCGTTGAATACATCGTTTGTGCTTGCGAACTGACTGCCGTTTTTAACGAAAGCGGGGGATACAAGAGCTGAAATTTTATCATCGCTGATTTTTTTAGCTCTGCCGATGAGTTTTATAACGCCGCCCCATTCCTTCGCGTATTCAACATCTGTAAGGCTGATTTTTGTAATTCCCTGCATATAAATATCTTCGGGGAAAACGTGCTTTCCGAAACAGAGCGAAGAAAGAATGCAGATTTTTCTGCCGGCGTCATGACCCTCAATGTCCGCAGTAGGGTCTTTTTCCGCGTAGCCGTTATCCTGCGCGAGCTTAAGAGCGTCCTCAAAGCTCATATTTTTATCAATCATCATTGTGAGAATGAAGTTTGTGGTACCGTTGAGAATACCCGCGACCTCTGTGATTTTATTTGCGGCAAGACACTGACCGATAGGACGCAGAACTGGGATTCCGCCGCCGACGCTTGCTTCAAACAGGAAGTTTGCGTTATTCTCCTTGGCGATTTTCAGAAGCTCATCGCCCTTTGCGGCAACAAGCTCTTTATTTGAGGTTACAACGCTTTTGCCTTTTTTAAGGCAAGATGAAACGAACTCAAAAGCGGGACGAAGTCCGCCCATAGTCTCAACAACCACTTTAATGTCATCATCTTTTAAGATTTTGTTAAAATCCTTAATTATCAGTTTTTCGTTGACATCGCCCGGGAAATCACGTAAATCAAGAATATATTTGATATCAATGCTTTCCTGCTCCGCGGCTTTCGCGATATTTTTGCCGTTGTTCATAATAACTTCAGCAACACCGGAGCCGACGGTGCCGTAGCCCATAATAGCTATATACATTTTTTCACTTCCTAACAAATTGACTTGAGGCAAAAACACGCAATCAGATGCGTACGCCTCGCCTGAACAATTTATTATATCATAAATTTTCAGAAGAATAAATACTTTTGTTTAAAAAAATCAATTATTTTACATCATTTTCAGCTTTTTATTGCAACATCAGATATCGCACCTTTAAAAATCAAATGTTGAAAAAAAGCTCAGCTGATGATATAATATATATAATGAGAAGTGTATCAGTATTTTCAGAAAAATAAAAACGGAGAGATAAAATGGGTGAAGTTAAGGTTTTAAGCTATAAATATCTTGTGGGCGCGGCAAATGTCGGCTGGAAAAGCAACGAATACACAGGCTCGATTTCGCTGAATCCCGAAAGACATAACGCTTTTGATGATGAGTTTAAGTATAAATTTTTTTTAAGAGAGGTTGACGGAGAGCTGAAAGTCGCGGCTCAATGCTATGTAGGAAATGTTTCGTTTGAAAATATCGAACCCGAAAAGATTCAGGAGCTGGTGTTTGAAGGCTCGGAGGACGGTGTCATTCAGGCGCGCGAATGGGTTCAGGGAGCATATGAGGCGGTTATGAAAAATAAGCAGGCAGGCTGAAGCATACTCAGTCTGCTTTTATGCATTACGGAGGAATATCTATGATGAAAATAAAAAAAGGTATACCTTTCAGCGGAAAATTTATAAAAAATTCCGGTTATCTTGACTGCGGAAGCACTGTTAAAATTGTTTTGTGCGTCAGAAGGCCTGTTTTTAACGGAGAGCTTTTTGTGAACGGAAAGAGATATGCGGACTCATTCAATGATGAAGAACCGTTTGACAGAAAAAGTCATGTTTTTTATGTTGATAAAAGCGGATTGTCAAGTGAAACGAATCTGATTTTTACATTTAATTTACTGAGAAATCACGGCATAAAATGCAGTATCGCTTTTGATTACGGTAATCACGCTTTCGCAAATGAAAAAGAGCTTGTTGAACAGTATGACAGCAAGCTGACTGCTGTTTCCGAAGAAAAAGAAACGCTGTATGACGGCGTGATTTACAGGCACATTCTTTATAACGATAAAAACGGTGCGCCTGTGCATGCTTTTTTTAGCGAAATCGACACAAAATGTGCGTCTGTATATATAGGCACACCCGGTGACGGATATAAAAACGCTAAAGTTAAGGCGACAATTCCCGATATGATTACAGCCGCGAATAAAAACGGCAGAAAAGTTATCTGCGCGGTGAACGCTGATTTTTTTGATATGTTCGGGGACAGCCATCCGTCAGGTCTGTGTGTGAAAAACGGCAGAGTTGTCGCGAATGAACACAGCACACGGCCGTTTATAGGCGTAAAAAAAGACGGAACGTACGTTCTTACTGACACTGAAGAGAGCAGGGGAATAGTTTCCATGCTTGAGCAGGCGGCATCAGGACTTCAGATGGTTTTAAAAGACGGAAAAATATTTGATTACGCTCCGCTGGAACCGTTTTCGTTCACGCATCATCCGAGAACCTGCGTCGGCCTGAGACCTGACGGAACGCTGCTGCTTTTAGTGGTTGACGGCAGAATCCCGGAATATTCAAACGGCGCAACGCTTGTTGACCTCGCGCGGCTTATGCAGTCATACGGTGCAGAGCGCGCGCTTAATCTTGACGGTGGCGGCTCATCGGCAATGTATACAAGAAACGGAGAGGAGTACAGACTCCGTTCAAGACCCGCTGACCTTTTCAGACCTGCCGCGGGACTTATCAGAAAGGATTACAATTCTGTTCTCATAATTGAAAAAGACAATGTTTGAACATATTTGACAATAGAGCAACTGTTACTTTGTCAATTTTGACAAAATATATATGTGATAATGCATAAAGATTGGAACTAATATTTGTGCAATTTGACTTGACTTTTCGGATTTCAGTGCTATAATATTACTGTAAGACGAAAGGAAAGAGGTGACATGAATGGACAGAAACGTATACGATTATGAGCAGAAGCTCATTGAAGAAGTTGCGCACAGCAAGTTTTCGTTTAAGAAGATTATCAATATCCTTAAACTCAGCGCAATCGCAGGTCATACCTGCTGAGGCCGCGAATGGTGAAACGCCTTCACGGCTCTGACCTGAATTCCGTGTGAAAGCACTTTATATATAGGTATTTACATTGATAGCGGTGCCTTTTCGGCAGATTTAAAGATTGAAAAGTTTGAAAGTTTGAAAGTGTCAGTGCGTCTGTTGATTAGCCGAACCGTTACATTTTTCGCTACAATAAGAAATGAGCCGGCACGATACCGAACTCATTCATTGTAAACTTAATATTATATTTCTGAACTTCGGGGTCCACTTTTTACGGTGGATCCCTGTTTTTTAGGCTGTTTTTCAGCACGTTACGGTAAAAATCCGGTTTTTTACTTTTTACTTCTCCTTGTGTTTCTCTGTTAAATATTATATCCGAACTGCCGCATTTGGGACAACCGACTTTGTTTACATACTCCTGCTCGCGCTTCATGTCAGCGGTTATTGAACTGTCACAGAATTCACAAATTTTGTAACCGTTTTTAATGTCAGCACCGCAATTCGGACACTTCACACCTATTCCTCCCGATTATGTCAACTGATTACAGTATTTTCGGATTTATAATATCTGATTTTAATTATCTAATGACTTCATTGTGGGGAAGAGGAGAACGTCTCTGATTGCGGGACTGTCGGTAAGGAGCATTACGAGTCTGTCAATACCGTAGCCTATACCGCCCGTCGGGGGCATGCCGATTTCAAGCGCGTTAAGGAAATCCTCATCGGTGTGATTCGCTTCCTCATCGCCCGCGTCGGCGGCAGCATCCTGAGCCTTGAAGCGTTCACGCTGGTCAATCGGGTCATTAAGCTCGGAATAGGCGTTGCACATTTCCCAAGTGTTTATGAAAAGCTCAAAACGCTCAACCTGGTCGGGTCTGGATGGCTTTCTCTTTGTAAGCGGGGAAACATCAACCGGGTGATCCATAATAAACGTAGGCTGAATGAGCTTCTCTTCACAGAATTCCTCAAAGAAAAGATTGAGAATATCGCCTTTTGTGTGGCGGTCTTCATATTCAACGTGATGCTCATCGGCGATTTTCTTTGCTTCCTCGGTGTCCTTGATTTCATCAAAGTCAACACCGGCGTATTTTTTAACGGCATCTGTCATGGTAAGTCTTTCAAAGGGCTTGCCGAGGTCAATAACCTTATCGCCGTATGTGATTTCGGTAGTGCCGCAAACCTCGTTCGCAAGATAGCGGAACATGTTCTCGGTTAAATCCATCATGCCGTGATAATCGGTATACGCCTGATAAAGCTCCATGAGGGTGAATTCGGGGTTGTGGCGTGTGTCAACGCCCTCGTTTCTGAAAACCCTTCCGATTTCATAAACTCTTTCAAGACCGCCGACAATGAGCCTCTTGAGGTAAAGCTCAAGAGAGATTCTCAATTTAACATCTTCGTCAAGAGCGTTATAGTGCGTTTCAAAGGGCCTTGCCGCAGCGCCGCCTGCGTTTGAAACAAGCATGGGGGTTTCAACCTCCATAAAGCCCTGATTGTCAAGATAGCGGCGGATTGAGCTGATTATTTTTGAACGCTTGATGAATGTTTCTCTTACGTCAAGATTCATAACGAGGTCTGTGTATCTCTGACGGTATCTAAGGTCGGTGTTGGTAAGACCGTGATATTTTTCGGGGAGCATCTGAAGGCTTTTTGAAAGAAGCACAAGCTCAGTGGCGTGAATGGAAATCTCGCCCGTTTTTGTCTTGAATACCTCGCCCTTGATGCCGATGATATCGCCGATATCCATTTTCTTGAAATCTTTATATTCTTCCTCGCCGATATTATCTCTCGCGACATAAGACTGAATATCGCCTTTCAGGTCGCGCACATTGCAGAAAGAAGCCTTGCCCATAATTCTCTTGGACATCATTCTGCCGGCGATTGTAACAGTCTTTCCATCAAGCTCATCGAAATTCGCCTTTATATCGGCGGAATGGTGCGACTGCTCGTATTTTGTAATCTGAAACGGGTCTTTGCCCGCCTGCTGAAGAGCCTCAAGCTTTTCAACTCTTATTTTTCTCAATTCGTTAACGTCCTGTTCCTGAACGTTCTGATTGTTTACTTCCTGTGCCATAATTCATGCTCCTTTTACCAAGGCAATATCACACAATGCAGGGACACGCCCTGATCGGATATTATTCCGTCATATCGCCCGAAAATCTTTTGAAATACGCCGGAATGCCCTCAAAATTTACAGACAGTCTGACGAAAAATCACGCTTCGCAATCCGCAAATCTGAATTGTGCGGTATGCTCTCAGCAAAAACGGGCGATATGAGCAAAGCCCACGCCCGTAATCGTTATTTAATTATTTCGAGAATTTTGAAAGTGATGCTCGCTCCGTTGGGGAGACTGACATTTACCGTTTCGCCGGCGGAATGACCGATAAGAGCCTTTCCCACAGCCGACTGGTCCGAAATTATACCCTCGTCGGGGTCTGCCTCAGACTCGGTAAGAATCTGATAAACCTCTTCTTCCTCGTATTCTTCATCAAGAATTCTGACTTTTGAACCCAGATGAATAACCTCGTTGTTAATGGCGCTCTCGTCAAGAACCTTTGCGTCTTTAAGTTCGGATTCAAGCTTGCTGATACGCGCTTCAAGCTTTGCCTGCTCATTGAGAGCCTCATCATACTCACTGTTTTCGGAAAGGTCACCGAATGAACGAGCTTCTTTAATTTTTTCGGCAATCATATCTCTGCCTGTGGTTTTAAGCTCTTCCAGCTCAGCGTGCTTCTTTTCGTAAGCATCTTTGGTAAGTAAAATTTCCTGTGCCATTTTATTTCCTTCTTCCTTTCAACCGCTTTTTAATCCGCGCATTTCATATGCCGTACCATCACGCGGAAACAGCGATAATATATTATAGATAAATTCAACATAAAAGTCAAGCAAATGTTTTATAAAGTATTGATTTTGCATCATTAAAAACAGGAATTTTTCTGATTTTGTATCCGCAGGTTTCAAATAAAGCACAAAGAAAACAAAATCTGTCTGTTCCCTGCATTTCTTTTTCAAATTCATAAGGAATGAATGAGCTTTCGTGTGCGGAAAAAACATTTTCGCAATATGATTTTTTGGAATAAACAAGAAGACACTCTGTACCCGTCAGCGCAAATCTGCTGTCGCTCAAAGCGATTACGCAGTCACTTTTTTCGGCAATTAAATCATTTTCACTCACGTTAAGCACCGCGCCGAATGAGCTGTAAGCCTTTTGCTGTGCCGTACCGTACAGGTCGCACCGCTTCGTTATGACTTTAACAAATCTAACATACTGAGAAAGAGCCGCAGCCTCATCTGCCGCGAAAGCGTAATCATCAAAAATAGTGACGGTCAGCTTTTTGCCCGAACCGGGATTTTCGCAAAAAAAAGAGACGGCTGACTGAACAAGCATTTTCAGCGGCAGAACCGACGGAGCGAACTGATATTTTTCAAAGCCGCGCGGGATATAGCCGTCTTTAAACAGCGCCGTTCCGCAGCGTTTTACGGTTTTTTCAAGCTGTTCTCTGTCAAAATAGCTTCTGTGACCTTTGGTGATAAAAAACGGAGCGCCGCCTAAAATATCGCAGCGCTTTGTTTCAAGAATATGCTTTCTGTATTTTTCAAAGCGGCGTTTCCTGTCATCAGATAAATCAACAATAACAAACATACTATATAATATGCCGCTTTTTTTCATTTATTACATTTTTTCAATATCTCTTATAAGTTTTACCTCTTCGTCTGAAAGCACCCTGCACTCACCCGGCGCAAGAGACTCGTCAAGCATAAGACCGCCTATTTTAATACGCTTCAATTCAATAACCGCATTTCCGGCGGCGGCGAACATTCTTTTTATCTGGTGGTATTTACCCTCACATATTTTGACCTCAATAAGCGGATTTTCACCGTCTTCCAGAATTTTCAGCTTTGCCGGAAGACACTCCGTTCCGTCACCGAGGGTAATTCCCGCAGCGATTCTTTCGAGAGCTTCACTGTTAACCGGTTCAGCAAGCCGTGCTTCATATGTTTTTTCAACATGATTTTTCGGCGAAAGAATATTATGCGCGAAATCGCCGTCATCAGTTATAAGCACAAAGCCTGTTGTGTTTCGGTCGAGTCTGCCCGCGGGGAAGAGATTTTTCTTTTTATATTCATCGGGAACAAGGTCGATAACCGTTTTTTCTTTATCGTCTCTCGCGGCACTCACAACACCCTCAGGCTTGTTGAGCATAATGTAAACATATTTTCTCAGAAAAAATTCCTCGCCGTTTACAGTAACGCTTACGTTTTCCGGGTTAACGCAAAAGCCTCTGTCCTTAGTAATTATGCCGTTAACTTTTACCGCTCCCGATTTTATCAGTCTGTGAACCTCTTTGCGTGACAGTGTTCCGCTGTTTGCGATAAGCTTGTCAAGTCTTTCCATATCATTCTCCGAAAAGGCAAATTATTTAACGCAGAACAAATCCCCGTGCGCGATATAATTGTTTGAATTAATTACACCGTAGCCGCTGATATACATTCCCGTTGCGTATCCTCCTGCTCCCCAGTAAGCATATTTCGCTCCGAGGCTTTTGGTCATGTAATCAATAAGATATCCGCCAGAGAAGCCCTCACTGATAAGAAATACATATTCGTTTTCATTAATCTTGCCTATCAGAGTTCTGTCACTGCTGACATCACCGGGAGGAGTGATTATTCTGTCGTTCCATATATCATAACTGATTTCCGTTACATTTTTATACTTTTTGCCGTTCCATATAACCGGGTAAGTGTATGATACGGTATTGGACAACCCGAATTTTATTAAGTCCGCGCTGGTTGATAAAGACACTCTTACCGGATATTCCCATTTCCCGTTGCCGTAAATCGCCAGTGATGTGCTTGCCTTACCCTGCTGCGCGAGTACGCTGTCTTTAATAACAGTGGCGTCAAGGCCGTTTTTATCTGTATAATAAATGTTGCCGTTAGGGTTTGTACCGTCTCTTGAGCAGACCTCGTTTGAGCAGGCAAACAGAATCTCATCGTCTTTTTTTTCTTTGATTCCTTCTATTATCGCGGAAATACCGGCAATTCTGTCGTCAAGTACCTGTCCGGTGCTTATCATGTTTACTCTTGAAGGTCTTGTGTCAACCTTTGCGACATACATATATCTTTCTTTAACTTCATCGGTTTTTTTGTTTTTTTCGTATACATTAAGATTAACCTTAACTCTTTCGGCGGTAACAGATGAAATAATACTCGATGCCTGCCAGCGATTTGTTGCCTCCGCTCCTTTGATAAGTTTGGATTTTGTTCCTTCGGGAAGAGAACTGCCGTCTTTTCTGTCTGCTGCTCCGGTTGTATAAACAGCCTGCGGAACGTCATCTCTGCCGGGTGCGGCAATAGCTTCGCCGGAATTCGCGGCGGAACTGCTTGAGACGACTGAATATGAATGAGCGACGCTGCTTTTTTTCGAATCGGAAGCATTATTTTTATCATCGACAAAGCTGAAAACAGTTAAAAACACAACCGCAGCGACAAGAATTACAGATATCGCGATAATAACAGACTTTTTCTTGCCGTTTTCCGTCTGATTGTCACTCATTTCAATTCACCTCCCAGCTATGAAAAAGCACTAAATTTAATTATAGTTGTTTATGATGAAACTGTCAAGTATAAGTTTCTTTTGTTTCTTCTGCGAGTCTGCGTTGTAAATAGATGTGACCCATTTTTCCTAAAAAAGAAGGAACTAAATGGTATAATGTTTTCATCTGCTTTGGAACGGAGCCGTAGGCGAAGTGGAAAAGCAGATGAACACGGCGCGGCTCACGCCGACAGCTTTT
>JAZLLB010000212.1:0-24563 GCA_045597925.1 Acutalibacteraceae bacterium | reverse complement strand
AAAAAAGCTCTTGAAGATGAACTTCAGCAGAGCGAAAAAACGTTTGAAAAAGACTATCAGAAAGAAGAAGACGAAGATGTCAAAGAAAAACATAAAATAACTAAAATTATAATCGCCGTTATTTTATTTATAGCAATCGTCTTTATATTTCTGCTTGCCCGTCATATTAAGAATGAATCCTCGGAAAAATTCTATGAGGTCAACGGCGTTCCCGGTGCCGCCGCTGTTTCTGACGATGACGGCAATTCAGAAGAGATTGAAGGCTGTCAGCTTGACTTAACCGGTGAAACTGTTACAGTTGCAGTCCCTCTTGAGTATTATGAGGATAATCAGCCCGCAGACACTCTTACAGAAGCGGAAAAGGCGCAGGGATATGTTGACGTCAAAAAAACCGGAGCAAATGTAATTTATACAATCAAAACGGCGTCATACAGGTCGATTGTTTCAGGTATTTATGAGCGCCATGCCGATGAATATCAGGAAGATGCTTTTCTTGAAGAAAATGATGTTCTGCGTTTCGCCCAGTTTGCTTATATGAACAGATTCACCGTCACCATAAGCGAAAGAGACAAATTCAACGCGAATGATTATTATAAACTGCTTGAACACACATATTATCAGTCAGCCATATATCAGAGCTATCTCGGAATCAGCCCGTCTGATATAAAAGTTGTTTTCCAGTTTAAGTATGTCGGAGCGCAGTTTACATTTGCCGATTATCCTTTCCCCGAGCTTAAAGGCAAAGACCTTTCCGCTGTGGAAATCAGCAATATTGACGGTACGGCACCGCACTCGGCATTCAAACAGTCGGCAACTATTAAATAATATACAGAAGAATTTTAACCCTGTCTGTTCTGAAAATGTTAACAGACAGGGTTAATTTTTTAGTACGGCTCTTTATTCTGAATTCCTGCAATCGCAGACTTGTTATACTGAAATCATAAAGCCAAAAACCTGCCGCCTTATAAAAACAAGACAGCAGGTTATATTTATGACTTTTTTAATGATATATTCTTTTTGTAATACACTGCGAAATATATGATTTCCGCCGTGGCGGTAATCGCCCAAGAAAACGAATACAGAAGATACAGCGAAAAAATCGTTCTGAAATGAGCGAACACAGTGTATACCCACACAATTCTAAAAACACACGAACCGAGAAAAACTATGATTGTGGGAATAAAACTTTTACCGAGACCTCGGGATGCCGCAATCGTGCAGTCCATAAACGCCGAAACACAATATGAAAGTCCCATAACCCGCAGTCTTATTATTCCGGCATTAATAACAGCGGGGTCTTTTGTGAAAAGGCAAAGGAAGCCTCTGCCGAAAAAAACAAGAATTATTCCGAGAAGCGCGGCTGAGCTGAATGAATACGCAAGGCTTATTCGGTAGCTTTTGAGTATTCTGTCCTTTTTGTCCGCACCGTAATTCTGGCTCATAAAGCTCCCGCAGGCAACATAAAACGAACCCATCACATTGTAAACAAAAGCATCGGCGTTAGCGGCGGCGGCGTTGCCTTCAACAATAACGGTGCTGAATGAATTCACACCGCCCTGAACGAATAAATTCGCCAGCTGAAAAATAGCGTTCTGTACACCTGCCGGCAGACTGACGGAAAGTATTAGCTTAGCTTTGTCTTTTGTGAATTTAAGCAGCCTGAAGTCAAGCCTGTAGCATTCTTTGCTTTTTATGAGACAGCGGACTATCAGAAAAGCGGAAAGATACTGCGAAATCACGCTTGCGGCGGCTACTCCCGCAACGCTCATCTTTAAAACAATAACAAAAAATAAATTAAGAATAACATTGATGATTCCCGCCGCGGTCATATAATACAGCGGACGTTTTGTGTCTCCGACAGCACTCAACACCCCGTGACCGAAATTAAAAATCGCAAGAGCGGGCATGCCGGAAAAATAAATTCTCAGATAAAGCACCGCTCCGTCGATAAGCTCGGCTTTTGTATGAAGCAGTTCAAGAAAAATTCTTGAAAATACAATTCCTATGGCTGCCGCCGCAATACCTAAAAGAGCACATATGAGCGCAGATGAATGAACGGTTTCCTCAACATCTTTTTTGTTTTTCGCGCCGAAATATCTGGCGGTGAAAACGTTCACTCCGTTGCCGACACCGATTAAAAAATCCGTAAAAAGAGTGACAAGCGTTGTGGTGGAACCAACAGCACCGAGAGCCTCTGCGCCTGAAAAATGACCGACAACCGCAATATCCGACATATTAAAAAGCACCTGCATAATATGGGAAATCATAAGCGGGACACTGAAAAACAGTATCTGCCTGCCCAGTTTTCCTTTTGTCAGATTTTGTGAATACACAGACATTAAGTGACTTCCTTAATCTTTGATTTTATACCGCCGAGAACGCACATCGCCGTTCCCAAAACAGATATTGCCAGCCATGTGTAAATCGTTCCGCCCCAGCCGAATCTGTCGGAAAGAAGCGCGAAGCCGTATGTAGATGCGGCACTGCCCACATATGTGGTGAAATTAAGTGTACCCGAAAGAGTCGACATATTGTCTTCGTTTGCATATATGGCAGGAAGCATACATACAAGAATAAGATTAATTCCGTGCATACAGCCGACGCAGAGCGCGCAGAGAACTATTGTGAGAATGATTGACTTATCGTTAAACAAAGCTAAAAGTCCCGTGCTGATTACGCTGACCAAAAACATCGTGCCCGCGCATTTATATGGTTTCTTGCCCATTTTATTATAGATTATTGATGTAAGCTGAATACTCGCGAGAGAAAACACCGGAACGATAACTCCGCTGAGAATCGAAGCCTCACTGCCCAGCCTGAACACCTCTGAAATATATGTAGGAACCCACGTAGTCACTCCGTCGCGAAGACTTCCCTGGAAGAAAATCGCAAACATTGTGAAAACGAGAAGCGGCAGACACATTGAAGCGGTAAGCTTTTGCTTTCCTTTTCCGCTTTCCTTTTTATTTTTATCTCTGCTTACAGGATAATAAATGCCTGTTTCTTTTTCGATTTTAGTAATGAGAAGCCACCACACGGCTGACATAATCAGTGCGGCTGACGAATTAACAAAAAATACGCCTTTCCAGTTTGTGAGAGTAATAATCAGCGGAGAAATGAGATAAATCAAAATTGTCGCTCCGGTACTCCCCCAGCTGACCGCGACACAGCCCTTATCGTATCGTTCGTTCGTCATGGCGCTTTTCATAATCTTGACCATTGGCGGCCACATGAGCGACTGAGCGAAGCCGTTAACTCCCCATACCGCGCACATCGCTCCCCCGTTAGGGCAGAACGGAATCGCAAAATTCATAAGTGCCGTCAGAATAAATCCCGCGAACATCAGCTTTTTCGGGTTGATTATATCACCAAGCTTGCCGCTTATGAGCTGACCGACACCGTATGTGATAAATCCCATAGTGGTGACGGCTCCCGCCATTGTTTTATCAATATCCCCCGCGGCGATAATCGCGGCGATAACCGCGGCAAAATTTACTCGTGTAAGGTAGCTTACAAAATACGCCGCCGAGCATAAGGCTGTCAGTTTGTTTGAATTTTTATCATTTAACTTTTGCATTTTCCGGTATCTCCTAACCATACTTTTAAAGCCGGATTATTTTATCACAATATGACGAAAAAGTCCATAATATTTGTTAATTATATTTCACGAACAAATTCTCAAAGTGAACACAACAGCGCAATTTGAAGCTGCATTCAGTCTGAGAAAAAGAGGCGTAAATCAACTGTCTGCAATAATTCTGCAAGGCATCTTGACAGGCGACCGGGCGGTCGCTATAATATCAATAAGACCATTTGGTTACTTTACATGACCCGGGAGGACATTATGGGAAAAGATACCAAAGACAGAATTCTTGATGAAGCACTTGTAAGCTTCGCGGAGAACGGATACAATGGAACAAATCTGCGTGATTTTGCCGCAGGAATGGGATTGAGTAAATCCGCATTATACAGTCATTATGAAAGCAAGGAAGCAATCTGGAACGCTCTGATTGATAAAATGGAGGCATATTACGCCGAACACTTCGGCACGGCGGATCGTCTGCCTGAAATCCCGAAATCCTGCGATGAATTTTTCAGCCTTGTTATGCATATGGTGAATTTTACGATTCACGATAAAAAGATTATTCTGACCCGCAAACTGCTTCTGACAGAGCAGTTTCACGATGACCGCGTGAAAAATCTGTCTAACGAGCATTTTATGAACGGAACAAAGGCAATTTATCAGAAAATATTCGAAAAGATGATAGAAAGCGGACTTCTCAGAAGCGAAGACCCGGATATGCTTGCGTTTGTTTTCACGTCTCCCATTACTTCACTCATTCATTACTGCGATCGTGAGCCGGAAAAAGAGACGGAAATCATGAATCAGATTAAGGCATACGTAAGACATTTTATAAGGACATACGAGATTGAAAGGGAGTAAAACAATGAAAAACAAAGCCCTTGTCGTAATCGACATACAGAACGACATTACAAAACACTATAAGGATATTATTGAAAACATTAACGCCGCGGTTGAATGGGCAAAATCAGGCGGAATGCATGTTGTCTATATTAAGCACAACAATATTTCCGCGAGTACACGAACATTCAGGCCCGACAGCAAAGGAGCCGAACTTGTGCCCGAACTCAAGGTTGTTTCGGATAATATTTTTGTCAAAACCAAAAGCAATGCCCTGACAAGTGAGCCGTTTGCGGAGTTCATCAAAGAAAACAGCATCACGGAGTTTTATATTACAGGTGCCGACGCAATCGCCTGTGTAAAATCCACTTGCTATAATATGACAAAGGCAGGCTACACCGTTCACGTTTTCTCGGATTGTGTAACCGGCTACGACCTAAAAAAGCTCCCCGAAATGTTTGATTATTATAAAAGCAAGGGCTGTGATGTCAGGAAGTTTTTCAAAGGTGATGAAAATGAAAAATAATAAATCATATTACATTTCAGGCGGCATTCTTTGCCTGATTGCCTTTATATTTGCGGCAGTTTCGTTTACTCACCCCGAGCTGTCGTTTCCGTGGCCGAACAGGGTGAGCTACATCATCTATACCCTTTATCTGATATATACGGTGCTTGTTTTCTGTATGCCGAAATTCAGAAATTCAAGTCTTGCCTCCTGCGGATTTGCCGCCGCGCAGTTTACGGCATTGGCACTTATCGTAATTTATATAGGAACAAAGGGTACACCGAACGAAAGCATCCGGTATCTGATCTCGGGACTTGTACTGACCTGCGTTGCTGACTTTACCGGTCTCGCATGGCGGAAAAGAAAAAACAGATGACAGCCGATATTATTACGTTAAGCCGGATACCGTTTTCCCTGTTACTGCTTGTTTTTTCGCCGTATTCTTACCCCTTTGCAGTACTCTATCTTTTGTGCGGAGTCACCGATGTGCTTGACGGATTCATTGCAAGGAGGTTTCACACCGAAAGCGAAAAAGGCGCAAAGCTCGACAGCATAGCGGATTTGATTTTTGCGGTTATATATGCTGTTAGAATACTGCCGCTCCTGTCCGTTCCGCATTGGATATGGATCTGGACTGCGGTAATCGCGGTAATAAAAATTACGGGCATTCTGATTGCAAGCAAAAAAGTGAACAGGTTGTTGATTGAGCATTCATTCGGAAATAAACTTATGGGTGTTTTGGCTTTTCTCCTGCCGCTGTCAGTTTATATCGCAGATGTAAAATACGGAGCGGCAGTTGTATGCATAGCCGCAACAGCCGCTGAAATCGAAGCAATTAAAAGCCGAAAACAGAAAAGATTAAGAAACTTCAATAATCAGACAAAGATGAAATAATGTATTGCTTTATCTTAAAACGAATGATATAATTACAAAAAACGGAGGTGTTTTAATGAATATAGTTTTTTCATCCGATGATAATTACGCCCGTCACCTTGCCGCCTGTATGGCTTCAATTTTTGAAAACAATAAAGATGAGAAAAAAATCAATATTTATGTTCTTAACGTCGGTCTTTCAGAAGAAAACATAAAGAAACTTACCGAAACAGTTCACAGCTACGGCCGTGAAATTTATTTCGTTGATTTCAGCGATATAAAAGAAAGATTCAATAACTCCGATGTTCCCGTCGGCGGTTTTACAATTGAAATGTATACCAGACTTTTTCTCGCGGAAGCTATCCCCGAAACAGAACATCGCGCTATGTGGATTGACGGCGACACTTCCGTTCTCGGCAGCATTCACGATATGTACTATTGCGATATGAAGGATAATGCCGTTGCCGCTGTAGTAGATCAGCCTAATTTCGGCCTTGCCGTTTCGAGAAAGGATGCGGGATTAACTGACGGCACGTACTTTGCCTCCGGAATGTTTGTCGCTAATCTCGATGTATGGCGCAAAGAGCAGATGTCAAAAAAATTCGTGGAATATTTCTTTGAAAGCAAAGGTCAGTTAACATTCCCGGATCAGTCAATTCTTAACCATGTGCTTCACGGCAAAGTGTATATACTTCCGTTCAGATATCATGTAATCACTCCTGTGTTTTTTTTGTCATATAAAAAAATGGTCAGCAAGTGGGGCGAACCGTTTTATTCAAAGCAGGAGTTTGTTGACGGAAAAAAGCATCCGGTAATTGTTCACTATGCGGTTTTCCGCCCGTGGAAAAAGTGGTGTCTGCACCCGATGAAAAAGCATTACAGAAAATATCTTAAGATGACACCTTACAAAGACGTTCCTCTTGAAAACGACGGGTTTTTTAATACCGTTAAACACCTTACGCCCTCGATTATAAACAAAATTAAAAGCGTTTTTTCAAGATAAACCGGTCTTTCAGACACTGAACCTTCTGAATTTGCAGCAGCACAATCATAAAAGAAATAACCGCTCATCGTAATAGGATGATACGGTTATTTTTTTGCGATACAGTATAATTCAGTTAAGTGGTATTGCCCTAATCATATTACAAAGCGCGGTTATTCCGCGATTTTTCTGAAATCGCTGTACGCCGCTTTCCACTCGGCTGTATCCTGCGGCTCATATGTTTTAAGCTCCTCACTCGCGGCAACGGTTTTTCTCGCTTCGCTTATAGAATCAATTGTGCCGTCAGACATGAACTGAACCGCAACATTGCCCATAACAGTTGCTTCAATAGGGCCTGCCTTAACGGTTCTGTCGCATGAATTCGCGGTCATTCTGCAAAGCAGTCCGTCTTTTGTACCGCCGCCGATAACATGAATAACAGGATAATCCTTACCCGTACATTCACAGAGCTTCTCGAAAGTAAGGCGGTATTTCATCGCGAGACTTTCATATATGCAGCGCATGATTTCACCGACAGACTCCGGAACGTATTGACCTGTTTTTTCACAAAATTCCCGAACCCGTTTCGGAATATTTCCCTGAGGAACAAACTCGGGAGCGTCAGGGTCAATAAAGCATTTGAACGGCTTTTCCGCAAGAGCCAGTTTTTCAAGGTCGGCGTAAGAATAATCCTTGCCCTCTCTCTGCCACTGACGGCGGCTTTCCTGAATAAGCCACAGACCGATAATATTTTTAAGGAAGCCCGTTTTACCGCCGAGACCGCCCTCGTTTGTGATGTTTATTTTAAGTGAAGTTTCGTTTACGATAGGCTCGTCAAGCTCCGTACCGAAAAGCGACCATGTACCGCTGCTGAGGAAAGCGAAATTACCGTCCTCACACGGAACGGCCGTAATTGCCGACTGCGTATCATGACCGCACACGGAAATAACAGGAACACTTTCAACACCGCATTCCTCGCATATTTCAGGCGAAAGAGTACCCAAAACAGTGCCGGGCTGAACAAGCGGAGCGAAAATGCTTTCACTTATCCCGAAGCCGTCAAGAATTTCCTTTGACCATGTACGTGCGTTTATATCAATAAGCTGTGAGGTCGAAGCGATTGAATACTCAGCGCACATTTTGCCTGTGAGAAAATACGCGAACAAATCTGGCATAAAGAGCATTTTATCCGCTCTGTCAAGCAGCTCGGGGCGCTGACGCCTTAATGAAATCAGCTGGAACAGAGTGTTCAGCTCCATGAACTGTATGCCTGTAATATTATATAATTTTTCTTTCGGGATTGTCTTGAACGATTCGTCAACAAGACCTGCCGTTCTTAAATCACGGTAGTGGACAGGATTTTCAAGAAGCCTGCCGTTTTTGTCAATAAGACCGAAATCCACGCCCCATGTATCTATTCCGATTGAGTCAAAGCCGCCCGCGATTTTAGCTTTTACAATGCCCTGCTTAATTTCGTGAAAAAGTCTTAGAACATCCCAGTAAAGGGTATCACCCAGCTTGACAGGGTCATTTGTGAAGCGGTGAACTTCTTTTAATGTTATTTTTCCGCATTCAAGGGAGCCGATAATAGCTCTGCCGCTTGAAGCACCGAAATCAAATGCGAGAACCTTTTTCATTTTATCACCTTATTCGATAACTACGCCTTTTTGAAGAATTACGTTTGCGTAAATTGCTGTTTCGCCAGTTGCGATAATCGCGTATGCCTTTTTAGCTTCTGTATAGAACTGGAAACGCTCAACAAGGCGGAATTCTTTTTCGCCCTCGTTGCGGTTTACGATGTCGGCGTACTCTTCCCAGATGGGAGGACGGTTTTCGTCGTCGCCGTTGTCCATAAGAGAAACAGGTCTTTCAACATACGTATCAAGAGGCATGAGCTTGAGAATAGCGTCAAGAACCTCGGGAACTCCGTGACCGTCAAGACGTACAAGTCTCTGCGCGTTTGCCGCCGCGGGGAAATTGCCGTCGCCGATAACAATTGTATCACCGTGACCCATTTCCATAAGAATTTTTAAAAGCTCAGGTGAAAGAATTGAAGGTACGTTTTTAAGCATAATATTATCTCCTTTTAGATTATTTTAAGGCGTACATCTCATATTGTGAGGTACTGCCTTGTTTAGACGCTGTACATTTCATACATATTGGCGTAAATTCCGCCTTTCTGCATAAGTTCAGCATGAGTGCCCTGTTCTTCAATGCCGTTTCTTGTAAGAACAATAATCTTGTCGGCATTTTTGATTGTAGTAAGCCGATGCGCGATTGTAAGCGTTGTTCTGCCCTTTGAAAGCTCCTCAAGTGATTGCTGGATGAGCTTCTCGCTTTCATTATCGAGTGCTGATGTCGCTTCGTCAAGGATAAGAATAGGCGGATTTTTCAAGAATACACGGGCAATTGAAATGCGCTGCTTCTGACCGCCCGAGAGCTTGATTCCGCGTTCGCCGACGTATGAGTCGTATCCGTTTTCAAGCTCGGTGATAAAATCGTGAGCGCCCGCCTTTTTTGCCGCGGCGATGATTTCCTCATCAGAAGCGTCCTGCCTGCCGTACGCAATATTTTCTTTGATTGTGCCGGAGAAAAGATAAACATCCTGCTGAACAACGCCGATGTTTTCACGAAGAGAAGCAAGTGTGAATTCTCTTACATCTGTGCCGTCAATAGTGATTTTGCCCCCTCTTAACTGATAGAAACGGGGAATAAGATTACAGATTGTTGTTTTGCCGCCGCCCGAGGGTCCGACTATCGCAACATTTTTGCCTTTTCCGATGTCTATATTTACATTGCTGAGGATTTCTCTGCCCTCATCTGAATAGGCAAAGCTGACATCTTTAAATTCAACGTGGCCGTCAACGTTTTTCGCTTCTTTAAGCCCTGTTTCGTCCTCAATTTCAGGGTTAACCTCCATAATTTCAACAAAACGCTCAATGCCCGTGATACCGTTCTGAAGCTGTTCGCTGAACTGAACTATCTGGCGGATACTGCCCAGAAGCGTTGACACCATAAGAAGATACGCTGTAAGGTCGGCGGGGAAAATTTCTTTTTTCATAATAAAAACCGCACCCGCGCACACAACAAGGATATACATAAGTCCGTCAAACAGCCTTACGGTTGTATGGAAACCCGCCATGCTGTAATAAGACTCTCTTTTAACCCTAAAAAACGTGTTGTTGTTTTTGCGGAATTTTTCACGTTCAATGTCTTCATTGGCAAAGGATTTTACAACTCTTATGCCTAAAAGAGTATCCTCAACCTGAGCGTTGATTTCGCCGAGCTCGTGACGTCTGTTTTTAAAAGCGTCTCTCATACGCTTTTTGAATTTTGAAGACACGATAATCAGAAGCGGAATCGGAACAAACATAATGAGCGTCAGCTTTATGTTGATATTCGCGAGGTAAATAAAGCTGCCGATAAATTTCAGCGACGCGATAAGATACTGCTCGGGACAGTGATGAGAAAATTCGGCAATATCGAAAAGGTCAGATGTGATTCTTGACATCAGCTGACCGACTTTTGCGTTGTCGTAGTATGTAAAAGAAAGCGTCTGCAGATGCGAAAACATATCGCGGCGCATATCAGTTTCCATTTTCGTACCCATTATGTGGCCGCCGGCCTCCATATAATAGTTGGCGGCACTGTCCAAAAGTCTGAGAATAACATAGAAAACCGCAATTTTTCCGATGTAAACAAGTGTGAGCTGTGCAGGATTGTTTATGCCCGTATCGGTAATATTTCTTGCGATAACAGGCAGCGCAAGCTCGCAAAGCACCGTAAAGCAGGCGCAGAACATATCAAGCGCAAGCCAGCCGGTGTATTTTTTGTAGTAAGGCAGAAACTTTTTAAAAAGCCTCCAGTTCTTCTTCCTCAATTCAAAAGATTTCATTTTCTCCCCCTATTCAATGCTTAAATCCTTGATATTATATCATAAAAATCAAAAGAATTAAAGACAAATACTTGAAAAAATGTAAATAATTTGTTTTAATTTATGTGTAATACAAAAGGGGTGGAATTATGTTTGCAAAAGTAAACAGTATGGGACTTTTCGGAATGGACGTTTATTCCGTTACGGTCGAGGTTGATATTTCTCAGGGGCTTCCGAAGCTTGATGTCGTAGGACTTCCCGATACCGCCGTAAATGAATCAAAAGACAGAGTGCGCTCCGCCGTAAAAAATAATAATTTTAAATTTCCCGTAAGCAGAATTACCATAAATCTCGCCCCCGCAGATGTCAAAAAAGAAGGTCCGCTTTATGACCTCGCAATATTTATCGCGCTGCTGAAAGCTACAGGTCAGATAAGAGCCGAGACAGACAGTTACGCTTTTCTCGGAGAATTATCTCTTGACGGAGAAATCCGTGCGGTGAACGGCGTTCTTCCAATGGTTATCAAGGCAAAGGAGAACGGCATAAAAGCGGTTTTTGTTCCCGAAGGAAACGCCGCCGAAGGCTCGGTTGTCAAGGGCATTGATGTTCTGCCGGTTCACCATGTTCATCAGGTGGTGAATCATATTAATTCAATTGACAGGGTAGCTCCGTGCCTGCCGTCGGCTCAGGCTGAGGATATTTTAAAATTCACACCTGATTTCGCGGACGTAAGAGGCCAGCTCGAAGCCCGCCGCGCGCTTGAAGTAGCCGCCGCAGGCGGACACAATGTTATTATGATAGGCTCACCCGGTTCAGGCAAAAGCATGCTTGCTAAAAGGCTTCCTTCAATTCTGCCGTCAATGACGTTTGAAGAAAGTCTTGAAACCACAAAAATATATTCAATATCGGGAAGTCTGCCCGACAATGTTTCGCTTATTACGGAAAGGCCGTTCCGCTCACCGCACCATTCAGTTTCAACCGCGGGACTTTCGGGCGGCGGCAACGGCAGAACAATCAAGCCCGGTGAAATTTCACTCGCGCACAACGGCGTTCTTTTTCTTGACGAGCTGCCTGAGTTCAGCCGCACGGCGCTGGAGGTGCTGCGTCAGCCCCTTGAAGACGAAAAAATCGTAATCTCACGGGTAGCCGGCACCGTTTCATATCCGTGCTCAGTTATGCTTGTGTGCGCGATGAACCCCTGCCCATGCGGATTTTACGGTCACCCGACGAGGAAATGCACCTGCTCAAACGGAGCGGCTCAGAGATATCTTTCAAAGGTGTCCGGCCCTCTGCTTGACAGAATAGATATTCATATTGAGGTTCCGCCTGTTGATTTTGATAAACTTTCAGACAAAGAAAAAGGCGAAAGCTCAGCCGACATCAGAAAACGTGTTGACGCGGCGAGGAAAATTCAGCAGAAACGCTTTGAAGGAACAGGCATCACCAGCAACGCCCACATGACGGCAGGGCTGACAAAGGAATTCTGCCGCCCGACCGGTTCCGCCATGAAGCTTCTTGAAAACGCTTTTAAAAAGCTCGGTCTTTCCGCCAGGGCTTATGATAAAATTCTGCGTGTTTCACGCACTGTCGCCGACCTTGACGGCAGTGAGGAAATAGAAGCTCAGCATATCGCTGAGGCTATTCAGTACCGTTCTCTTGACCGAAAATTCTGGAACCGATAATGTGTTGAATTTTTTTAATAGTGTGTTATAATATTATAAGTTATCAAGCGATTTGAATTCGTATCCGTTTTCACGGGCATAATCGATTATCGCGCCGAGAGCTTCCGCGTTATCGGCGGAAACGGAATGAAGCAGAATAATCGCGCCGGGGTGAAGCCTTGACGTTACGGTATCAAACGCATAGTCCCCGCCTTTCTGATTTTCGGTGTCCCAGTCATTATATGCAAGCGACCAGAATACGCATTTGTATCCGAGTGAGTTTACAAGGTTAAGCGCGCTCTGTGAATATTCCCCCTTCGGAAATCTGAAGTACGGTGAGGTGTATCCGAATTTTTCTCTCAGGAAATTATCGCAGTCTTCAATTTCTTTTGCCATCTCGGCTCGGTCTATTTCAGCGAAAGACGGATGCGTGGTTGAATGATTGCCTACTATATGCCCGTCTTTTATTATTCTCGCGATAAGCTGGGCATTATCACGTATATCCGTATATGTGCAGAAAAACGCTGCCGGAACATTTTTGCTTTTGAGAATATCCAGAATTTTTTCGCTGTATCCGTTTTCATATCCGCAGTCAAAGGTGAGATAAAGATTTTTACCTTTTTTTCTGTCGTAAGTTACAGCGTCAAAACCGTAGGATTCAAAAAAATCCTGAGAATTTACAGAAATTTCATGCGGCTTTCCGTTTTTCGAAACTCCGAAGGAATGCTCGATTTTTTCCTCGGGAAATCCGTTTTCGTTTGACGGGTCAATCACCTCGAATTTCACGGCAGGCAGCGGTGCCATGCCTGTGAATGTGTCGTACTTCTGACTTTGGGCGGCGTTCGGCTGTTTGTTTTTCAGCTTTTCGCTTTTCACCCGGAGTGTAGTCTGTGTGCAGCCGCTGCTCAAAATAAGCAGCAGAAGAGCCGTAAACGCGGCAAATATTTTTTTCACAATTATCACCTGTTAATATTATTTTGCATTGGAGTGTGTTTTATGAGAATTAAAAAATTTATTTCACTTTTAATGTGTGTTATTATGATTGCTTCATTAATGCCGGTTTATTCTTTTGCTCAGGATGATGCCGAAATAATATTTAAAACGGAGCCTGACAAAAACGAAACTCAGGAATTCGCGGAAGGCGAAATTATGTTCCTTTATACGCAGACCGTAAACTGTCAGGAAGATTTCTGCTCCGGGGATAAAGTGAGTAATGAGCTTTCCGAGTGCGGAATAAATTTTCTTAAAGAGATTCCGTCGGAAACGATTTATGATACAAAAATTAAAAGCAATCCCGACGGTACGCTCACAAAGTCTTCCCTGTTTGTCGGATACACCTGTGATGACACTGAGGAATGTCTGAAAAAAGTTAAGACTCTCAGTTCAACAGCCAATGAAAGTCTTAATTACTGTTTTCATGAGGATTCGTTTTCGATGCCGATAGAGATTACCAATCCTACCAATAATTATAATACATACACGAAATGGTGGATGGAAAATTCAGTGCATATTCCTCAGGCGTGGCAGCAGTATGATACAATGGGCGATGATGTTGTTGTCGCCGTTATTGACTCTGGCGTTTATGTAAATAATCCGGAAATAGCCGAAAACATATGGGAAGACGCCAACGGTAACCGCGGATATGATGTTGAAAGCGGAACATATAACGCGTCACCGAAAAGCTCTCACGGCGGTAATGTCGCAGGAATAGTCGCCGCGGTGGCGGGCGGTTCCAACAGTCTTTCCAAAAGTCTTGTCGGTGTTGCGCCGCACTCGAAAATAATTCCGATAAACGTCAATTCTTCTCCGTTTTTAATCTCCGCGTCTTCGGTTGTCTCAGGAATAAACTACGCTATAGCGAACGGCGCGGATATAATCACGATGTCATTAAGCACAACTGCAGATATGCTGAATATAAGAAACGCCTGCCGCGCGGCATATGACGCAGGCATAACGGTTATTGCAAGCGCGGGTAACAATTCTCAAAACACAACGTCACAAAAATGCTATCCTGCGGCTTACAGCTTCGTAATCGGTGTTATGGCTTACGGTACGAACAATCAGCTGTGTGATTTTTCAAATTATGATTCGTCACTTAATTATTATGATGTCGCCGCTCCGGGGTATCGGATTCTCGGTCTCGCGATGACAGAAGCGGTCACATCTTTGACCTGCATGAGCGGAACCTCTCAGGCGACTCCCATTGTGGCGGGTCTTGCGGCTCTGTATTTTTCGATTTATCCTGACCATACCCCGGAGGAATTCAGAAACGCGCTGATAAATTCCTCAACCGAAACGGTTCGCTCAAATGCATCGGTAACCTCGTCTGATTATTATTTTCCGAAGGTAAACGCGCTGAATCTTCTCGGGTATTACGACACAGCGGCTCCTGCGGTTGAAGCCTTCGCGGGTACTCCCACGGTTATTGACAATTCAAACAGCTTTATTTACGGACTTGAGGAGAATTACGCTTCAATTGACGATTATGTAAGCGTCAGCAACGGCGACTGCGAATTTATTCCCGCAGAAAACGGAAACGGGACAGGCAGTACCCTGAGGGTGTATTACCTTTCGGGCGAAATTTATAGGGATTATGAAATTGTTGTTTTCGGAGACACCGACGGTGACGCTGTATGTGACGGCATGGATTGTGCCATGTGTCAGTATGTTCTTGACGGAGGAGCTGTTCCCGACTGCGTAAGATTCGCGGCGGATGTTGATTTTGACGACGCAATTTCGCAGACCGACCTTGATATAATAACAGGGTGCGGACTGAAATCTGATTTCGTTTCACAGATAAGATAAGTCTGTAATATTTCAATTAAAATTTGCTATATATAGTAGTGTAATCAGGGAGTGATTTCAGTGAAAGAAATAAATATCAGAGACATCAAAGAAAGTCCCGTTGAGCTTATAAATGACGGATGGGGTCTTCTTTCGGCGGGAAACAAAGACGGCTGGAATACCATGACCGTCAGCTGGGGCGCAATAGGAGAATTGTGGAATAAAGACGTTGCGATTGTTTTTGTCCGTCCTCAGAGATACACAAAGAAATTTATGGACAGCAGTGAATATTTTACGCTCTGCTTCTTTGATGAAGAATACAAAAAAGCTCTTCAGCTCTGCGGAACCAAATCAGGCAGAGACACGGACAAGGCAAAGGAAGCCGGATTAACTCCCGTTTTCTGCTGTGACACTGTATATCTTGAGCAGGCGAAGCTCGTTCTCGTGTGCAGAAAAATCGCCTGTCAGAATATGGACTGCAACGGATTTATTGACAAAAGCATTGAAAATAATTATAAAAGCGGCGATTATCACACAACATATGTTGGTGAAATCGTAAAAATTCTTGAAAAATAATATTTCATTATTGACTTTTCGGCCTTGACGTGATATCATTCAGAAAAAGCAAAACCGATGATTAAGAAGAGTAACTTTATCTGAAGCTCAAAGAGAGCCGCCGGCGGTGAAATGGCGGCAGTGAATTTTAAAGTGAATGGACTTATGAGGGCGGTCGAAAGCGAGAGCAAGTAGTAACCGACGGAGCGCAACCGTTACAGTGCGGCTTATATGTCAGTATAAGGCAGAGAGGATGTTTATTCATCAACTTGGGTGGCACCGCAGGATTTTCAGTCTTGTCCCATATTTATGGGATAAGGCTTTATTTTTTACGGAGTGATGTTATGTTTATTCTTTCAAAACGATGGCGAGTGTATTATTCATAAACAAATAATAAAAATATTTATATACAAATATATAACTGAAGGAGAATATATCATGAAAAAAATTACAGCATTATTACTGGCATTCGTACTTGTTCTTTCTTTCGCGGGCTGTTCCGGCAAAAAAGATGCGAAAACCGCAAAGCAGCTTAAAATCGGCGTTATTCAGTATATGAGCCACCCTTCGCTTGATAACTGCTATAACGGAATTAAATCCGCTCTCGAAGCGTCTGAGCTTGAATACACGGTTGACTTCCAGATGGGTTCCAGCACATCGGCTGACTCTGACTGCACAAACTTCGCAAAGAATATGGTCGCTGAGAACTGTGATGTTATTATCGCGATAGCGACTCCCGCCGCCAAAGCCGCTTTTGCCGCAACTGACGATACGGATATTCCCGTTATTTTCTGTGCTGTTTCAGACCCCGTTGCCGCAGGTCTTGTTGAAAGCAATGAAAAGCCCGGGTATCCCTGCACAGGCACATCAGACGTTCTTGACCTTGACGCACAGGTTGAGCTTATCAGAGGCTTCCAGCCTGATGTAAAATCAATCGGTGTTCTTTACACTTCATCGGAAGACAATTCGGTTTCAAATCTTAAAACATTCAAAGAGATATGCAAGTCGAAAAACATTGAGGTTGTCGCTTCCGCGGTTCAGAACGCATCAGACATTCCCTCGGCGGCGGAAGACCTTGCCTCAAAGGTTGACTGTATCAACAACTTCACAGACAACAACGTTGTAAACAATCTTTCCGTTGTTCTTTCAGCGGCTGATAAATATAACATTCCCGTTTACGGCTCAGAGGAAGAACAGGTTAAGAACGGCTGCCTCGCTTCTGTTTCAATCGACTATATCGCTCTCGGAAAGGTTACAGGCGAAATGGCGGTTAACGCTCTTAACGGCGCTGACGTTTCTGAGATGGCTGTCAAGACGATATCTGACGCTACACCCATTATCAACAACACCGTACTCAAAAAGCTCGGATACACTGTTCCCGATTCTTTCACAGACGTTACAACCGCAGACTGATAAAGGAGTTTTAAACTTTGGAGATTTTAAGCACCATTGAAGTCTTTATCGAAACAGGTCTTGTGTTTTCGATAATCGCCATGGGTTATTATATTTCGTATCATATCCTTGATTTTCCCGACCTTACGGTGGAAGGGACATTCCTTTCCGGTGCGGTTGTTTTCGGACTTTTCACGAGTCACGGTATCAATCCGTGGCTCGGAACCGCCGCGGCATTTACAGTCGGATGTTTTTTCGGGGCAATCACAGGTGTGCTTCACGTTGCGCTGAAAATCCGTCCGCTTCTGTGCGGAATTCTTGTTTCCACCTCGCTTATTACGCTGAATCTTATTTCAACAAGCGCAGGTATGACAGGCGACTTTTCGGGTCAGAGTATGTCATCGATTTCTTACGGCAGGACGGTGAAAACTCTTCATGACGCCTTTTTCGGTGATATTATCCCCTCAAGAGTGAACAACATACCGCTTCGCAACCCGCTGATTTTTCTTGCTGTTGCGCTTATATGCAAGCTGCTTCTTGATTCTTACTTAAAGACGAAAAACGGACTTCTTTTAAGAGCCGCGGGCAACAATGAGCAGTTTGTGAAAATGCTCGGCGTACATCCCGGCAAGAGTAAAATAACAGGTCTTGCCATCGGCAACGGCTTTGCCGCTGTCGCAGGCGCGCTCTATACTCATATCAGCGGCAATGTAAATCAGAGCATGGGCATAGGCACAATCGTTATCGGACTCGCTTCGCTGATTATCGGCACATCGCTGTTTAAAAAAGTGAAATTCATGAAGCCAACCACTCAGGTTATTCTCGGCTCTGTAATCTATCAGGCATGCCTTACAGCCGCGCAGAAAATCGGTGTACCCAGTGCGTATAACAAGCTGATAATGGCTGTTATTTTCACCATTGCTCTTGTTGTCAGCGAAAAAAAGAAAAAGATCGGGAGGTCAGAGAAATGTTAGAGCTTAAAAATATCCGCACCTCCTTTAATAAAGGCACAGTTGATGAAATGCAGCTGTTTGACAACTTTAACTTTACCGTAAACAAAGGTGATTTTATTTCTGTTATAGGCTCAAACGGCAGCGGAAAAACAACTCTGCTCAACCTCATATGCGGAACAATGAAACCGGACAGCGGCTCGGTTATTTTTAAAGATAAGGATATCACAAATCTCAGCGAGCATAAGCGTGCTGAATTTATAGGCAGAGTTTTTCAGGATCCGAAAATGGGTACCTGCTCAACACTGACAGTGCTTGAAAATTTCGCTCTTGCTGACAATAAAAATAAAGCCTACAGCCTTTCAAAAGCTATAAGCAAAAAGAGAATCAACTGTTACCGTGAGCTTTTAAGCAGATGCGGCATGGGACTTGAAGACAGAATGAACACTCCCGTGGGACTTCTCAGCGGAGGTCAGCGGCAGGCAATCGCCCTCGTTATTTCGGGTATGACAGATGTTGAACTGCTTATTCTTGACGAGCATACGGCGGCGCTTGACCCGAAATCCTCACAGACAATTATGGAAATCACGGATTCTCTCGTTAAAGAAAACAATATGACAGCCGTTATGGTTACACATAATCTCCGTTTCGCTGTTGAATACGGCAACAGAATTGTTATGATGCACAATGGAAGTGCAATTCTCGACAAGTCCGGTATAGAAAAAGACGCACTTTCCGTGTCCGATTTGCTTGACACTTTCAATAACATCAGTATCGAAAGCGGGAATTAAAGGTTTTTCTCAGAAAAATGTGATGTTTACCGTATCATTTGCTGCTCGACCACAGCGTGAAAAAAATCAGATGCGTTACCCCGAATAAAAAATCCCCGGCAGAAAGTCTGTCGGGGAAAAATTATTGAATTGCGATATTAAAGACCGTTCTTGATTCTTTCTTCCGCGAAGCGCTGAGCGATAACGCCTTCGGGTTCGCCTGTTGCTTTTGACTCTTCATAAATGTTATAAACGGTGTTATAAATATTATGAACCTGCTTGAGAACGTTCTCTTTGTCATAAGTTGTGAAAGCTTCCTGACCTGCGTTGATAACGCCGCCTCCGTTGATGATGAAGTCGGGAGCGTAAAGAATGCCCTTTTCTTTAAGGATTTCACCGCATTTATCATCAAGAAGCTGATTGTTTGCGGCACCTGCTATTGCACGGCATTTGAGGTTTGGAATTGTGTCATAGTTGATTGTTGCACCGAGAGCGCAGGGGGAAATAATATCACATTCTGTTTCATAAATCTTGTCATCAGCAACTTCTTTTGCGCCGAGAGCGAGCATTTCTTCCATGTTCTTGCGGTTGGAATGTGTTGAAACATAAAGATCCGCGCCTGCCGCCGCGAGCTGTTTCGCAACGTCAAATCCAACATGACCGAGTCCCTGAAGGGCAACTTTTACGCCGTGAAGGTCATCTGTGCCATTGAGGAACTTAGCTGTTGCGCGGATACCGTCGAATGTGCCGATTGCTGTGAAGGGAGAGGGGTCACCGCTGACAGAAGCTTTACCGACAACCTGCTTTGTCTTGTGCATTGTCCAGTCCATATCCTGAGTTGTGGTATTAACATCTTCCGCTGTAAAGTAACGGCCGTTAAGAGACTCAACAGCTTCGCCGTATGCTTCAAAAAGAGCTTCGCACTTATCTTCGGGCTTAGCAATAATAACACCCTTTGCGCCGCCGAGAGGCATGCCTGCCGCTGCGTTTTTGAAGCTCATGCCTCTTGAAAGTCTGAGAACGTCAAAAAGAGCGTCTTCTTCACTTGCGTAGGGGTAAAGGCGGCAGCCGCCGACTGCCGGACCGAGTTTTGTGCTGTGAATAGCGATTATGCACTTGAGGCCTGCTTTTTCATTGTTGAAGAAAGCAACCTCTTCATGACCGTAAACACGAATCATTTCTAATGTTGTCATTGTAAATTCACTCCTTAAAAAAATATACCATATTATAAAATCTCAAATATGATTTGTCAACAGTTAGAGAATATTTTATACATACTTTTTTTATAATGTCTTTAAAAATACATGCTTTATACAGTTTTTTGAGTTCATAGAGCTTTGAGATATACATATTCTGATATGCCGTGCCGCCTTGAACTTATTTTTTCCTAAAATCCGATAAATATTTGTAAATTCTTCTTGACAACATTCTGAATTTATGATACACTACCCGTACCTCTTAAAGAGGGTTCTTTTTTTGTACCCTCATTTAAAGGCTTATAGGGTAGAGCTTTTTGCGAGAGGGAGGCTGAAATCCCGGGATAACCCGGTTAAACGGAGGTGCCGATATGAGAGTAAAAGTTACCCTTGCGTGTACAGAATGCAAACAGCGCAATTATGACACGATGAAAAACAAGAAAAACACACCTGACAGGCTGGAGATGAACAAGTACTGCAGATTCTGCAAGAAACACACTCTCCACAGAGAAACAAAGTAAGCGGAGGTAACCAGTATGGCTAAAAAAGAAAAATCCGAAGCTGCTGAAAAAATTGAAAAAGCCGCTAAGGCCAAAAAGGACGGCGCGCCCAAGGCAAACAAAGGCAATATCTTTGTACGCATAGGCAAATGGTTCAAAAAGTTCTTTAAGGATCTTAAAGGCGACATCAAAAAGATCACATGGCCGAGCGCCAAAATGGTGCTTAAAAGCACACTGGTCGTTATTGTTTCAATTGCAGTTATCGGTCTTGCTGTTTTCCTGGTTGACTTGTGCCTTTCAAAGGGCATTGACGGACTTGAAAGTCTTGCCGGTCATTATTCAGAAAGCCAGACCGCTGAAGAGGAATCTGCAGATAAAGATAAGGATAAAACTGCGGAAACCGAAACTACTGCCCCTGCAGCAGAGACAACTGAGGCTCCCGAAGCTCCCAAAGCTCCTGAGACGACCAAAGCTCCTGCCGCAGCCGCAGAATAACTGAAATAAGGCTGTTTTTCGGAGGAAATGCAATGTCTATTAACTCCAGATGGTATGTTGTGCATACCTATTCAGGCTATGAAAATAAAGTAGCCGGCAACATTGAGAAGGTCGCCGAAAACCGGAAAATGCAGGATCAGATTCTTGAGGTTAAGATTCCCACAGAAACCGTTACAGAGGTTAAGGAAGATAAAACCAAAGAATATGAGCGCAAGCTTTTCCCCGGTTACGTAATGGTCAAAATGGCCGTTGAGATGGACGACGACGACCTCCCCGTTATAAGCGACGAGGCTTGGTTTGTTGTCAGAAACACAAGAGGCGTTACAGGCTTTGTAGGCCCCGAGAGCAAACCCACTCCCCTCACTGAAGAGGAGGTTTACCGCTTAGGCGTTGAAAAGCGCACGGTTGAGGTCAACTATGAAGTCGGAGATACCGTTAATATTATTGACGAGATATTTGACGGCTTCACAGGCAGAGTTGAGGCTATCGACGTTGAGAACAATATGGTTCGCGTCACCGTTTCAGCTCTTTTCGGCAAGGAAACCATGGTAGAACTTGAGCTTGACCAGGTTGAACCCATTGCCGACTGATACACTGATAATTAACGGTTACGCCGTTTAATTATATGCATCGTTTAAGATGCATGGAGCTTTACGGCTCCCTGTGGGAGGAGCATAAATTTTGTTGAGATGCTCCGCCATAACCACATATTTTTGGAGGTGCAAAAAATGGCTCAGAAGGTTGTAGGCTTTATTAAGCTTCAGATCCCCGCCGGTAAAGCAACCCCGGCTCCGCCCGTTGGTCCCGCATTAGGGCAGCACGGCGTGAACATTATGGCATTCACAAAGGAATTCAATGAGCGCACAAAGAACGATGTAGGTCTTACTATTCCTGTTGTTATCACAGTTTATGCAGACCGTACTTTCACCTTTGTTACTAAGACTCCCCCCGCTGCTGTTCTTATCAAGAAGGCTTGCGGAATCGAGAGCGGTTCAGGTGTTCCTAACAGAACAAAGGTTGCAACTATTACCGGTGAGCAGATTAGAAAAATCGCAGAAACAAAAATGCCTGACTTGAATGCAGCGACTATCGAAACAGCTATGAGTATGATAGCCGGTACTGCACGCAGCATGGGCGTTACTGTTGTTGACTAATGCTCCCTGGTGGGAGGAAAAATCCGATTAACCACTTATTTGGGAGGTAATTTTACAAATGAAACACGGCAAAAAGTATGTCGAAAGTGCTAAGCTCGTTGACAGAGCAAAGCTCTATGAGCCCCTTGAGGCTCTTGAAACAGTCGTTAAGACTGCATCCGCTAAATTTGATGAAACTGTTGAAATGCATATCCGTCTCGGCGTTGACTCACGTCATGCTGACCAGCAGGTCAGAGGCGCTGTTGTTCTTCCCAACGGAACAGGCAAAACCGTAAGAGTTGCTGTTTTCGCAAAAGGCGACGCAGCAGATGCAGCGGCAGCGGCAGGTGCTGAAATTGTCGGTGCTGAAGATCTCGTTGCGAAAATCCAGGGCGAAGGCTTCCTTGATTTTGACGTTGCTATCGCGGCACCTAACATGATGGGTCTTGTAGGCCGTCTCGGTAAGGTTCTCGGTCCCCGCGGTCTTATGCCCAGCCCCAAGGCAGGCACGGTTACACCCGATGTTGCCAAGGCTGTTGAAGAAGCTAAAGCAGGTAAAATTGAGTATCGTCTTGATAAGACGAATATCATTCACTGCCCCATCGGCAAGGTTTCTTTCGGAGCTGACAAGCTGATGGAAAACTACAGCACACTTATCACTGCTGTTGAAAAGGCAAAGCCCGCAGCTGCAAAAGGTCAGTACATTAAGTCCTGCGTTCTTGCAACAACAATGGGTCCCGGCGTCCGTATCAACCCCGCAAAGGCAACTACATCTGACGCTGAATAATTTATTTAATCAAAATACTTGACACATTTCTCTATGTGTGGTATTATATCCAAGCTGTTCTTTGCTTAAGACAGTAGGTGCGTTTCGCGTAAAGGTTTATCCGCCTGCCGAGGTTAGGACATATAAAAGTCAATTCTGTTGATTTATGTATGATTCATCCCTGCCTTCGGTGACGTTGGCAGGGATTTTAGCATTGAGCATTGCGCATTTAACTTTAATCAAAGAGGTGAAACAGAAAATGCCAAGTGCAAGCGTATTGGAACAGAAGAAGCAGGTAGTTGCTCAGATCGCTGACAGAATTTCAAACTCTGTCGCGGGTGTGGTTGTTGAGTTCAAAGGCATCACAGTTGCTGATGACACAGCTATGCGTAAAGAGCTTCGTGAAGCAGGTGTTGAATACTCAGTTGTTAAAAACACTCTTCTTAATCTTGCTATTAAAGACACAAGCCTTGAGAGCATGAACACTGTTCTTGAAGGCACAACTGCTATTGCAACCAGCAAAGAGGATTATGTAGCAGCTGCCCGTATCCTTAACAACTATGCTGACAAGGTTGAGTCCTTCAATCTTAAGAGCGGTTATCTTGACGGAGAGGTTATCTCTCTTGATAAGCTCAAAGAGCTTGCAACCCTTCCCTCAAGAGAAACATTGCTTTCCATGGTTGCAAACGTATTCAGCGCGCCTATCGCATCTTTCGCACGTGCGGTTCAGGCTATTGCTGATAAAAACGGCGAGGGCGCAGAAGCTCCCGCAGAGGCTTAATTGCCGGATTTGATTTAAAATTAACTTGAATTTATATTAGGAGGATGACTATCATGGCATCAGAAAAGATTACAGCAATCGTTGAAGAGTTAAAAACTCTCTCAGTTCTTGAGCTTTCAGAGCTCGTTAAAGCAGTAGAAGAAGAATTCGGCGTATCCGCAGCAGCAGCAGTTGTAGCAGGCCCCGCAGCAGGCGCAGCAGCAGCAGTTGAAGAGAAGACAGAGTTCGACGTAATTCTTGCAGAAGCAGGCGCACAGAAGATTAAGGTTGTTAAGGCTGTTAAAGACATCACAGGTCTTGGTCTTGCAGAAGCAAAAGCTCTTGTTGACGGTGCTCCCAAGGCTGTTAAAGAAGCTGTTTCAAAGGACGAAGCTGAAGAGATCAAAGGCAAACTCGAAGAAGTTGGCGCAAAAGTTGAAATCAAATAAGTTTAATACTTATAGTAAAATCCGTGAGGCTTTTTGAACTGCCCCAAATTGTCGGGTAACACAAAAAAGCCCCTATGGTAGTTAAATATTAAATTTTAGGTAACGAACTGACTTCGGTATTCCATCGGAGTCAGTTCATTTCTTAAATTTTATTTCTGCCATAGGGGCTTTTGGTACTGTCCGCACAATTTGGAGCAGTTCAGTTTCTTTAATTCTGCCATAGGATGGCTCTTTTTCTATTGTCCGTTTTTACTGGGCTTGTTCATAAACGGGAAATCCGCGATGCTCTTTCTTGTTGTAATAAATCATTTCCGCTCAGAGCTGTTATGAAAAAAAGGACATGACCTGCGTTCATATGTATGTGCTAAAATGATATGACCCAATAAAAAAGAGAAGTAACTTTCAAATATGGTATAATGAATTCACCACAAACCATTATCCAAGAAAGAAGTACTTCTCATGAATATAATAACACAAGAAGCAAGAAAAAAGCAA
>JAZLLB010000211.1:0-12778 GCA_045597925.1 Acutalibacteraceae bacterium | reverse complement strand
CGTATTTACTGCCGTCGGCGTTGAAATACTCCGCTGTTTCGTAGTGAGAAATATATTCTTTCAAAAGCGGCGAATGAGGCTCCGTGCCGATAACGCAGGTGCCGACAAACGCTTTCTCTTCAAATCCCGCAAAGAATTTATCGCCGAGAAAACGATCAAAGTTCTGAAGAACCTCAACGTCGGTGTCAAAATATATTCCGCCATACTCATAAAGCGCCCTGGCTCTGACATAATCGCTTACGAAAGCAAAATTTCTGTCTTTATAAGCATCTGATGCGAATTTGCATGAAGACAAATCAAAATTATCTTCGTTCCATTCTTTGATTTCATAATCGGGAAGATATTTTTTCCATGTGGCAATACATTTTTGCGTAAGCTTCGGCTTTTCCCCTCTGCCGAACCAGCAGTAGTGGATAATCTTTTCCATATATTATTCCTCGCAATATATTTTATCAAGGTCGCTGACGGTTTTGTTGATGTCAAACTGCTTTACCTTTTCTTCATCGGCAGTAATACGCGCCCCGGAGTTAATGGTATCGTTAATATATTCTGCCCATTTTTTCGCTCCTATATCAAGGGGAAGATAGTGGCAGGCACCCAAATCGGCGCAAACCGTTATCTCATCTGAAACGAAGCATTCCAGTCCTGATGCCTGAGCCTCAACCAAAACAAGCGGCAACCCCTCAAAAAGAGACGGGAGAATAAAATAATCACTTGAATGAAGAATATCCGGCACATCGGTTCTTACGCCTGTAAGATAAATAAACTCAGAAAGATTATCATTTTTTATTTTATCCTCAACCTGCTCCTGCATTTCGCCTGAACCGACCCAGTTAAGCACAAAATCCTGCCTGATTAAAGACAGCTCTTTTATTATATCAATAATGAACAGCGGATTTTTCTGAGCCGAAAGACGACCTACCGCGACAAAATTTATATCGGCGTTCCTGATATCCTTCGCCCTGTTTTCCTTACCGTTTACAAAAGCGTCAAGAACTATACCGTTATTAATTACACTGGCATCTTTCGCATTTTTGCCGTAAAGATATTCGTTCGCCTTATCAGAACAGCCTAAAAGAATATCAGAATTCATCAGTATCATTTTTTTCATAACGGACTGATAAATCTTTTGAGCGGTTTTGAGAACAGCGCTCTTATTTCCGGTAATAGAATACTGTGATGACGAGTTATGCGCGTGACATATGCATTTTTTTATGCCCGCTTTTTTTGCCGAACGCAGAACTATTCCGTTGAGAAGATCCATATTCGCGTGTACAATATCAAACTGATTCTCTCTGAAAATCTTTTCGAGAGATTTCATATAAACAAATTTCTTTTTAAGAGAATCCATATCGCATACGCGGATAACCTTTGCCCCGAGAGCTTTTACAGTGCTTTCGTGAAGACAGGCAACACCCTCGTCAATGGCAATGACAAATGAAACATCATATTTCCGTGTATCTGTGTGCTTCATGACACTCACAAGCAGGGATTCTATTCCGTTTGAGGAAAGCCCGTGAGTGACATACGCAAGCTTTATTTTTGACATAATTATTCCCCGCTTATTTAGTATTTGTAAACAGCTGAATAATGCTCTTGAAGAAGTTTATAACCATTTTGAAGAAATTGATAATTGCCGTGAAGACTGCCGTGAAATCGAATGTTCCGTCTGCCGCAGGAACAGCAGGGTCGGTATTTCCACCCGGAGTGGGTGTTGTGCCGCCCGCAACGGTGAATGTGATTTTCGCTTTTGATGTGTCATGAGTAACATTCTTTGAGTATTCAACAGGGTTCTTTGTCAGATCGCCGTTCTCATAATAATTGAGATAGAAGTAACCTCCCTTGTTGCTTTCTGTGCAGAGGTCGTCCTGTGAAATATAGATACTTCCCGTTGAACCGGCCGCCGCGTTTGATTTAACATAAATCGGGAATGAAACAAGGTCTTCATCAACGCTTGCGACTGTTGATGTTCCTTTGGGATACATCAGAATATAATAGAATTCGTTTTCGTTTCTCTTTGCTGTATTCCAGCTGTCAGGGTAATGTTTTGATTTATAGTTCGAAGTCATTTTTGAAAATACATTTCCTGCTGTTTCACAGAGCTTTGAGTATTTTCCGCTGGTGTTCCATACAAAATTGACATTTGACGCCGATGAGAAAATGCTGTTTGAATAGAACACAAGACTCTCCATTTCTCCCGCGTAATATGAGGAGTCTGTTTTAAGATGAACGGTTATCCATACAACCTGACCGGGTTTAACAGTGATGTTTGATGTTGAAGCGGAATTATAAACCGTGCTTCCGCCTTTTGTGAAGTTGGTTTTGTCCGCGGATTCGCTTGAAGCTGCGTTATAAACGCTTGCTTTAAGAGTCCACGTTGCCTTGTGCGTTGCGGCAAAAGAATTCATAGCAAAAGAAGACATGAGTACCAATACCGCCAAAAAAACTGATAATATTTTTTTCATGATTTTTCCTCCTGTTTATATATTTTTTGTGATAATTATATCAAAGAGGCCTGACCTCTTTATAACCTTTATTAATCCTGCTTTGTTGCCTCAACAGGTTTTTTCATCGTGAGTGAAATTCTGCCTTTTTTAGCATCAACGGCGATTACCCAGACCGTAACAATCTGACCGACTTTCAGAACCTCGCTCGGATGCTTTATATATCTGCCGGTAATCTGCGAAATATGAACCAGCCCGTCCTGGTGAACGCCGATATCAACAAACGCACCGAAATCTATAACATTTCTGACCGTACCCTGAAGCTCCATGCCCGCCTTAAGGTCGTTCATGTCCATAACGTCTGAACGGAGCATCGGCGGCGGAAGCTCATCACGTGGGTCTCTGCCCGGCTGTAAAAGCTCCTTTACAATATCATTAAGTGTAGGAACACCGATACCTAATTTTTCGGCAGCCTTTTCCTCACCGAAGAAAGAAACTTTTTCTTTCAGTCCGTCAAGATTGTTTTCAGCCGCGTCCTTCGCAGTGTATCCGCATAATTCAAGCAGAGCCTTTGCGGCATCATAGCTTTCCGGGTGAACGCCTGTATTGTCGAGCATATTTTTGCTTTCGGGAACTCGCATGAAGCCCGCGCACTGCTCAAACGCTTTTGCGCCCAGTTTCGGCACTTTTTTAAGCTGTGAGCGTGAAGTAAATTCGCCGTTTTCCTCACGGTAGGCTACAATATTTTTAGCTACGGTTGAGTTTATTCCCGATACTCTTGAAAGAAGCGATGGTGAAGCGGTGTTGAGGTCAACGCCCACGCTGTTAACCGCGTCTTCAACAACTCCGCCCAGTGCGGATTCAAGCTCTTTTTTCGGCATATCGTGCTGATACTGACCTACTCCGATTGCTTTCGGGTCAATTTTAACAAGCTCGGCAAGCGGGTCCTGCAAACGTCTCGCGATTGAAACCGCGCTTCTTAACGAAACGTCAAACTGCGGGAATTCCTCCGCCGCCAGCTTTGAAGCGGAATAAACCGACGCGCCCGCTTCGCTGACAACCATATATTTCGCGTCTGAGTCAAGCTCTTTGAGAAGATTCGCGGTAAAAATCTCGGTTTCTTTTGAAGCAGTGCCGTTGCCTATGGCGATAATCTCAACGCCGTATCTTTTAATGAGCTTTTTGATAAGCTCTTTCGCTTCATTCTGCTTAGCCTCTGAATGAGTGATATACGCGACTCCCGTATCGAGAACTCTGCCTGTTGCGTTAACAACCGCGACCTTGCAGCCTGTTCTGTATCCGGGGTCAAGACCGAGAGCTGTTTTGCCCTTAACAGGCGGCTGTAAAAGCAGCTCTTTAAGATTCTGAGAAAAAACCTTAATGGCATCCGCCGCCGCTTTTTCGGTAAGCATTGAGCGGATTTCTCTTTCAACAGACGGATAAATCAGTCTGTCATACGCGTCGGCTCCGGCCGCGCGGACTGTTTTGGTACACGGCGACTCATTTGAAGCGATTGTTTCACTTGCGATAACATTTGCCGCCTTTATACTGTCAAGAGTAACGTTTACTTTTAAAAATCCCTCCCGCTCGCCGCGGTCAATCGCAAGAACTCTGTGCCCCGCAATTGTTTTTACGGGCTGTGTGAAATCGTAATACTGTGTGTAAACACTTTCCGCTTCTTCATCTGCGGCTTTTGAGTTAACCTCGCCCACAACAGAGAAAAGATTACGGAGCCTCCGTCTGATATTCGGATTGTCGGAAATATCCTCAGCGATAATATCCATCGCGCCCTGAAGCGCGTCCTCAGCTGTTTCAACTCCTTTTTCGGAATCTGTGAAATCCTTTGCCATTTCAATAGGTTCGGGGGAATTTTCACTTTGAAGATAAATCGCCGCCGCAAGCGGCTCAAGACCTTTCTCTCTCGCGACAGAAGCTCTCGTTTTTCTTTTAGGCTTGAACGGACGGTAAATATCCTCAATTTCGGCAAGAGTCTGCGCTTTGTCAAGGTCAGCCGCTATTTCCTCCGTCATTTTTTCCTGAGCCTCAATAGAGCTGTAAACCTCTTCCCTGCGTTTGTCCAGATTTCTGAGATATTCAAGTCTTTCCGATATTTCACGGAGAGTCTGGTCATCAAGCGTTCCGTGAGCTTCTTTTCTGTATCGGGCAATGAACGGAATTGTGTTGCCGTCATCAATAAGAGCGACTGTATTTTCAATCTGCCACTGCCTGAGCTTAAATTCATCTGTCAGTTTTTTTATTATATCCATAAAAATATTCACCTCGTTTTCAGTTGCCTTATATCCGTTCCGTCAAACTGTAAAATCTGATAATCGCTTAAAATTCTTGACGCGATTCTTGGCGTATATGTATCCTGAATCTGCTTGACTGAAAGATTCGTGCTGATAATTGTCGGTCTTCCGTTGAGAAGTCTCGAGTTGACTATATTATAAACAGCCGCGACAGTAAACTGCGTGCAGAACTCCGTACCGAGGTCATCAAGAATAAGCAGGTCACATTCAAGCAGATTTTTTTCCGTATCGGCAAAATCCGCTCTGCCGAATTTCTCGTTTTCAAGCCTGCTTAAAATGTTCTGAGCGGACGCATAAATAATACCGTAACCGTGTTTTATTACTTCGCCCGCAATCGCAAGCGAAAGATGCGTTTTGCCGAGTCCCGTATCTCCCTGCATGAGAACACTCGGGGACTGCGCGCTGAAATCCGCCGCGTAGCTTTTACAGAAATTAAATATGCTCCGCATTCTTTTATACGGGGTGATTCCGCTGCCGCTGTCAGGATAATAATCAAGACTGAAATTTGAAAATTTATATTTGTCAATTGAAATTCTGCTGCACAGCTTTTCATATGCCGCGTTTCTTAAAATTTCCTTATGGCACTTACAGATTTTTCCGCCGGAAAAGCCTTTGTCTTCGCACAAAGAGCAGTGATATTTTATTTTAAGATAGTCCTCGGGGAATCCGTTTGCCTTCAGAAGCCCGGCTCTTTTTTTCTGCGCGGAAAGGCTTGCTTCTTCAAGCTGTTTTACATACTGAACAGAATCCTTACCCATACTGAGTGCCTTGATAACCGAAAGAGCCGCCTGCGCCATTTCGTTTTCAAGAGCTGTTATTTCGGGGATTTTCGCCGCCGCTTCATCATGCCTTTTTCGCTGAAGTGATTCCGCTTCATTACGCCGTCTTTCAAGCTCACGCCGCGCGGCTTCATATTCCGCTGTTGTGTAGCTCATGAATTATCCCCCTTTCTTGATACATAAACAGGAAGCTCGCTTGCCTTTTTTTCAAACTCTTCAATATCATAAGACGTTGAAGTGAATTTATCTTTTTCGTTTTTTCCGGCAGGCTTTGATTTTTTCCGGTCTTCCTTCGAGCTTTCCGCCTGTGCCGGAGTTTTTATTCCCTTTTCATACCACGCTTTTAATACAGCGTCAATATATGAAAAACTTATTTTCGCGCAGTTATCCGCCATAACCTCATAAGCGGCAAAAATCATATCAACGGAAAATTTATAATCATCAGTCCATTTAAGAAGATACGTCTGCTGTGACGCGGTTGGCCTGGGTGTCTGTATTCCCGTAAACCTCATAAATTCTTTCCATACCTTCCGGCAGGTGTTCATATCTGAAATTGCCTTATCCGCTTTCTCGATTGTGTCAATTTCTTTTTCACCCCATGATTTTGCCAGCTTGCCCATATATTTATATGAAGCCTTGCCTTCTTCAACGCAGAAGCTCACGAGCATATATATAACCTCAAACGGCAGACCGTAATTGTCATGCATCATAAGAAATACACTTTGACCGTCATAGCCGATTGTCTTTCCGAGAATACTCTGAATTTCTTTCAAAAACTCGTCAAGCTCAGGGGATTCCTTACACCGCCTGACAATCTGCTCATAGCTCGGCGCAAAATCGGGAAGCTCGGGCAGAAGCCTTGCTGTCGGCTGCGGCTCGGCATGTTTAACCTCAGCGGTTTTCGCGGGCATTACATCGGATTCAAGTATTCCGACTGACGACCAGTAGAGAAGTGCTTCCTCCACAGCGGCGGCGGGCTTGCCTATTTTTTTCGCGATTTCCGACGGAACAATCGGGTCGGAAGCATGCCTGAAAATCCACAGTATTGACTTTATCTGAGCTTCATTTGCCATTTTAAGGTATTTGTCGGCTATTTCCGCGGGCAGAACAAACGAATTGCTCAGAAAAGAGAAGTTTACTTTATAGCTCATTAAACAATACTTTCCTTTATACAATAATTCAATTGTAATTATACAATATATTAAACTAAAATGGAACGGTTTTTTTAATAATATTTGAAAATTTTCTGTTAATTCTGCAGCCGAAAAAATAAAGACCGCAATATTGCAGTCTTTATAAAACTTTATTTATTTTTAACGAGTACAACCGCCTGATTGCCAAGCAGCTCAAATTTGCTCTTGAATGACGCTTTTGTGAATTTTTTCGCGGTCGGATAATTGTACGGGTCCATAACATATACATAATCCTTATCGTATCCGCAAAGAACCATAACATGGGTACCTTTCGGATATTCAAAGTATTTGCCTGTGCTGTTTATATACCACGCGTTGACCTCTGTCGGATCGTTCATATTATATGTTGCCCAGACTATGGCGGGGCTTCCGTCAGAAACCGTATTTAAAAGCGTTTCAAACGTGCAGCCTTTTATGTTTTTGGCTGTATACCCTCCGTTCCTTTGGTCAACTGCCGCCTGCAGAGATTTTGTAACAACAGGTGAAAACGCGCCGTATCCTCTGATTGTTGAGCGGTAGCCGTATCTGGGGTCGCCGACAAACTTTTCGTTTATGTCGGGGCCGTACCACTTTCCGTTTTTCTGAACAAGATTTTCTCTCGGTATAATATCGACCATCTGCGCCATAGTGATGCTGAAGCCGTAATATTTAAGAAGCATACAGCATGATGCCGCCTCACAGCCTGTGGGATAATCGTTAAGCTGATTGACATAAGGAACATTCATCATATTGACTGTAATTTTATATGTTGCGGATTTTTTTGACCCGTCGGCAGTTGTGCAGGTTATTGTTGCGCTGCCCATAGATTTCGCCTTAACCACGCCGTTTTCGTCCACAGAAGCGACCGCCGCGTCTGACGATTTCCATGTGCATTTTCGGCTCGCGTTTGACGGCGTTACCGTTGGCGTAAGCTGAACGGTTTTTCCGATTACAACAGTGTCGCTCTTTCTGTTAAGAGAAACCGCTGTTGCTTTAATCCCCGATGAAATATTAAATGAAGCTGATATTTTTTCGTTTTCATCTGATACGCACGAAATCACCGCGGCACCGTTTCCCACAACATTAACAAGCCCGTTTTGTGTAATTGTCGCGACGCTTTCATCTGAAGATTTCCATTTAACGGCCAGATTTTTCGCGAACACAGGATACGCGATACCGACAACGGTGAAGCTGTCTCCGATATCGCAGCTCATATCCGTTTTGTCTATGCGTATACCCTGAACACGAATATTAAAATCAGCTGAACGCTGAAGAATCAGCAGCGCGTCATTTGAATTAAGTATGCCGTCTTTGTCTATATCCCCGAGCTTTAAGGCATTTTCTGTTTTTTCTTTAATTCCGACAACCATCATAAGAAGCTCAAGCGCGTCGGTGGAATTTATTATGCTGTCGCCGTTCATGTCACCGATTTTAACTTCTTCGGCATACACGGCCATGAGTCCCGCCGTGCATGATAAAATAATTGCCGCTGCAACTAATACGGATAATATTCTTTTCATAAAATTTTCTGAAACTTCCCCTGATTCTTATTTTATCTCGCCAATGAGAACACAACACCTGCGAATACGCTCATAAACATTATCACCGCGAGAACAAGAGCCGTAATTCTGACGAATTTTTTATTTCCCATTATTCCACACCGACAAAGCCTTTCATGTCCGCACTGATTTTATCGGTAAGAGTCTGAGCGTCGGCTCTGTCTTTGCCGACAGCGGTAACATAAATCTTGATTTTAGGTTCTGTGCCTGAGGGTCTGATTATAGCGCCGTTGCCGCCGGGAAGTGCGTAAGCAAGCACATTTGATTTCGGCAGAGTGATAACGCTCTTTTCACCGGTTTCGGTGTCAACCGCAACGCTGTTGAGATAATCGCTGACCTTTGTAACCTTCATCCCTGCGATTTCCTTAGGCGGATTTTCACGAAGCTCTGACATAATCGCTTTCATTTTGTCCATACCCTCCGCACCGGCGAACGCAAAGTTGAGAAGAGTGTTCATATACATACCGTATTCACTGTAAATATCCTGCATTACCTGATAGAGATTTTTGCCGCAGGTCGCTTTATAATAAGCCGCCATTTCACAGACAAGAGCCGCACCGTTAACAGCGTCTTTATCGCGCGCGTGAATACCCGTAAGATAGCCGTAGCTTTCCTCCATGCCGAGAATATAACGGTCAGCTTCTCCTTTTGCCTCAAGCTCGGTTATAAGCTCGCCGATATATTTAAAGCCTGTAAGCAAATCATAAATTTCGCAGTTGTATTTTTCCGCAACGGCTGAGATAAGATTTGTTGTAACAATCGTTTTGATAATCGCGGGCTTTTCGGGAAGCGTACCGTTCGCTTTTCTGCACGAAAGAAGGTACTGTGCGAGAAGAACTCCCACTTCATTGCCTGACATGAGCTTGTATTCGCCGCCGTCGTTCACCGCGATACCCACACGGTCGCAGTCGGGGTCGGTCGCGAGAAGCAGGTCTCCGCCGATTTCGTCAGCGAGCTTGATTGCTTCTTCAAAAGCCTGCCTGATTTCGGGGTTCGGATAAGGGCAGGTCGGGAAGCGGCCGTCGGGATTTTCCTGTGAGGGGACAACAGTAACGTCATTGAAGCCCATTTCTTTAAGAATACGGCGAACGGGCTTGTTGCCTGTTCCGTTGAGCGGAGTATAAATAATTTTAAGGTCGCTCGTTTTTGTGATTTCGGGATTGATGCATTCATTAAGAACAGCCTTGAAAAACTCATCATAAACATCTTTGCCGATGTACTCAATCATGCCGTTCTCCACGCCCTTGTCAAAATCAAGAAGCTTAACGCCTGTGAACATATCAACCTTCTGCATATAGGCGTAGGTCTTGGCGGCACCCTCGTCAGTCATCTGATAGCCTTTTTCATCATAGCATTTATATCCGTTATACTGGGAAGGATTATGGCTTGCTGTGATAACAATACCTGAGCTGCAATGAAGTCTGCGTACCGCAAACGAAAGCATGGGTGTGGGAACAAGCTCAGGATAAAAATAAACCTTGATGCCGTTTCCGGCAAGAACCTCCGCCGCGCTCTTAGCGAAAACATCGGAATTAATTCTTGAATCGTGAGCTATCGCGATAGAGGGGTTTTCAAACGCCTCATTGAGATAATCGGCAAGACCCTGAGTTGCCTGATTAACGGTGAAAACATTCATTCTGTTTGTGCCCGCTCCGATAACTCCGCGCAGACCGCCTGTACCGAATTCAAGATTGCGGTAAAAACGGTCAAGAATTTCATCGTCTTTGCCTTTAACAGCAATCAGTTCGTCAAATACTTCTTTTACATCTTTAGCTTTTTCAAGCCAGAGTTCATAAAGTTCGTTGATATTATTCATAAAATCTCCTCCTGATTATTTTTCGATTTTCTTTTTGTGATAACATTATTCTTTTTGAACGCGATATAGAACATTCCGGTCAAAGCACCCGCGCTTCCGAAAATCAAATCGACCATTGTGTCAATCAGACCTGATTCACTGTTAAACGCCGACCGCTGAAGATTAAGACCGTAAAGCTTATCCATTGTGAATTCATAAAATTCCCAGCCTACCATAAGCATGACCGAAAAAGAAACCGCGAACAGCGACGCGAGTGCCGGGCTTATTCTTTTATCCTTCGGCTGCTTTGCCTGAATTATAACCGCCAGCTCATATCCGCCGACAGCGGCAATAAATCCCGCAAAAAAGTGTTCCGGCAAGTCGATATACTGAAAAGATGTGAATTTATTAATTGTTGAACCGATTGCAACACTGAAAGTAATAAAGCAGTTCAGAAACGTGAAAATATTATACGGAACCCATGTGATGAAACTTTTGCCGCCGAAGAGCTGGAACATATCCCACAGATGTGTAAATATTATTGCAAACATAGCCTCAAGAAATTCTGTAGTATACCCCAGAAAGAGCATTGACGCTCCCCACAGAAACAAAATTCCGCGACATACCCACCAAATCACCTGATGTGAATTCGGAATAGCGGGTATACCGTTCAATTTTTTCATACATTTACCACCTTACCGTTCATATGAAATAAATATACGCTTTTTTAACCAAAAAATCAATAACTATTTGTATATTATTTATAATGTCCGGTTTGCGCTGTATTTTATAAGTTGTTTTATGTAACTGTGCTGCAACGAAATGAAAACGTCACAGCACTTTCCGCTCTCAGCACAAATATGATTTCATATTCTGAATGTTTTTTTCTTCTACTTCAATCAGTCTCTCACCAAGAGCAAGAACAGGTTTATCCGTATCGCTGTAGCGTTTCAGATTTCGTGACATATCAATTACACCCATCATGCTGCCCTGTATCATCATTTCAGCTATGTGGTCAGAGGTTTTATCCGCCAGTGTATTCATCTGCACACCGCTCCATACCATGGCTTTGCTTACCGGTCCCTTGTCCTTTGCAGGTTCCCCGCTGTCATTTAGCAGCTTTGTCGCGTCCTGTGCAATATCACTGTATTTTTTATGCTGTTCAAGCAGCGAACGGCGCATATCCTCGTCTTTTGATTTTTCACTTACATAAGAAATTGAATCGCAGCCCATTCTCGCGTTCTGATAAATTTTTGTCAGCAGCTCATTGTTTCGTTCATTCAATATTATCGCCTCCTTGTATTACTGTTTTCTTTTTCGTTTATTATATTCACGCACAGCACAAAAAATCCCGCCGGCAATTAAGCCAACGGGATTTTGTTTTGAGTTTTGAGGTTACAGAACTGTCACTGTACCGTAGAATCGTCCTTCTCCCCATACAGAACCTGTTTTTGCTTTGAGAACAATTTCATTGACTCCTGTTGCGAAGCTCTTTTCGATCTTCCACGTTAATGTTCCGTCGCCGTTATCTGTTACTTTAGCATTATCTGAAGTAACTGTGTACATCGTATTATTCGGCAGTACGAACTGAAGCTTATTAATTGCTTTGTTTGTTAAAACTTCAACCTTTGCCTTTTCGCCGCTACTGATTTCTTTATTAAGAATTGTTACCGCGATAATTTCCGGCGCTGCCTTCTCGGGTTCTTTAACGCTGATTGTAGAAGTTACAGTGTCATCCTTGTACCACTTGTTATTGTATTTAATGTATGCTGAGGCCTTATATTCACCTACCGCACCGAACGCGCCTGCTGTAATGCGCCAAACTTCAATGCCGTCAACGCATGATACAACTACATCATCACTGCGTGCGATTGTTGTTGAATAACCGTTCTCATACATTATACGAACAAACTGGGTTCCTTCAATCGTGCTGAGTTTGTGAACCGCTCTCTTGCCTACTTCACATGAAGTATCTTCAAATCTGAGCTTAAGGTCTTCTTTTATTTCAGGCTTATAAACAACCTTTGTTGTTAATGTAATGTCACAATCATTCCATGCGCCTGACTTATCTTTGCATTTAACCTGGAACGTATGCTCACCGATTGAAAGCGGATTAACTCTGATTGTCCATGTTAATGTTCCGTCTTCATTTTCAACCACATCAACATTGCCCATATCAGGTGTGTATGTTCTTGTCATACCGTCTTCAACAAGCTGAACCTTTACAACATTATCCAGTGTTGTAACTGTGAATGTTGTCGGATCTCCGTAAATTGATGCTGAACTCATCGAGGAACTGCGGACAAGAGCAGGTTCGCGTGCCCAAAGGTTAACTTCTGATTCGTTCAAATCAAACGTATATGCGCCGCTGCTTAAATCTGCGTAATCATCAGTTACGGTGAACTTGATTGAGCCGTCACTGTCCGTCGGAATCTTGCCGACCAGCTTATTGCCTGCGTTATCGCTAACCTCCATCAGAAGTTTTGATTTAGGAGCATCAGTTAATACAACGAAGCTGTTGTTGTCTGTGGTGAATACTCCCTCTTCATACGATGAATCCACATCTGTCTTGAAATCAACCTCATTGCCCTCAATCGTGATGTAGTCAATATTACTTCCGCCGGTTTCATAAATCGTAAATCCGGTTGATACGCTGCCTGTAATCTTAGCACTCTTATCTTCAACTCTCGGAGTCTTCCAAATTTTATTGAATACGTTGC
>JAZLLB010000210.1:0-3924 GCA_045597925.1 Acutalibacteraceae bacterium | reverse complement strand
CACTCTCCGTTTTTTAATCAGCAATAGTATTTTTGCCGACTACAGGTACTTTTAAACATTTTTCGGGGAAAATAACAGTACCCGTATATAATATTCAGGAGAGTGAGCCGTTGTGTATTACATACCGAAAATTATATATCCGTCATCCACTCCGGCAGAGGTGATATTACCCTGCTCATCTGCTTTAACAGTAACACCGGCATATGTCATTTCATACTCATTATCCGTTTTTTTTGAAAAAACTCCGTCAGTGACTGCTTTTTTCAGTGCTTTATATATGCTTAAAAATGAAAAATCATCCGGAAAATCCTTATTTTTATGAATATTTTCAACATCGTTTACAGAGCTTATAATGTTTTCGCCGTCAAAGCATAACGTATACCCGCTGATATAATCCGGATATGTCAGTGTCATATTCATACTGTTTTTCTCATCAAAATAAACAGTGCCTTTAAATTCATTTCCATGAATCTTAGAGTGAAAAGCAGTATTCAGAGAAGCTTTGCTGACAGAAAACCCGCCGCTGTTTTGAGTACAGCCGGACATAAGCATAAACGCAAAAAATATACATATAAGACGTTTCATAAAACCCGCCCGTTATTCAAATTTTAAAAACAGCTTCGGCAGATTCTCAATCATCATTGACGGAGTCATTCCAGTCATGGAATATTTTTCGGCGGTAATATCACCGCATAAGCCGTGAATATAAGCGGCACACACAGCGGCATCCTGAGCGGTCATGCCCTGAGCCAGGAAAGACCCGACAATACCCGCAAGCACATCTCCGCTGCCGCCCTTTGCCATTCCAGCATTGCCTGTTGGGTTGATAAACACTGTGCCGTCGGCAAAGGCTATGACTGAATTATTACCCTTGAGGATAACCGTCACGCCGAATTCAGCAGCAAAATCCCTTGCGGTTCCTATTCTGTCTGACTGAATTTCTTCAATGCTCCTGCCCGTAAGACGTGACATTTCGCCGGGGTGCGGAGTAAGAACAATATCTGTTTCAGCTGATTTCAATATATTTATATTAGATGAAACCGCATTTATTCCGTCAGCATCAATAACAATCGGGCATTTTGCTTCTTTTATAACGCAGCTGACTATTCTTTTTACCGCGTCTGACATTCCGAGTCCGCAGCCCGCGACGGCGGCTGTCGCTTTTTGAAGTGTCTTCAATACAGCCGATTCGGCGTCAAATGAAAGAAATCCCGTCTTATCATCTTTCAGCGGCAGCATAAGCGCCTCCGTAATCTTAGGTGCAATCGCGTTGTATGCCTTGTCTGGAAACGCGGAAATAACAATTCCGGCACCGCTTTTTACAGCCGCGTTTGTACACAGAACTGCCGCTCCCTGCATATTTTTGCTGCCGCATACACAAAGCAGCTTTCCGTAGGTGCCTTTATTTGATTCGGCGGTTCTTTTGATTAATCTGTCTTTAACATATTTTTTATCCGCAATTTCAAATTCACAGGAAACTCCGTCGGTGTAACATTTGCTGTCGAATCCGATATCAATAACAGAAATTTTTCCGCAGTAATCTCTTGCGGGTTTAAGAGCGTGAACGGGCTTAAGGCAGCTTATCGCAAATGTATAATCAGCTTTCAGAGCATTATCACGGGCATTACCGGAATCCCCTTCAAGTCCGCTGGGAATATCTATCGAAACAACATATTTTTCCATTCTGTTTATCTTTGAAATAAGCTGTGCGGTAAGACCTTTTGTTTCACCTTTAAATCCGATTCCGAAAATACAGTCAACAATAACGTCACATTTCAGAATATTCTCAGCCGCTTTATCAGGTTCATCATTTATGTCAACAGCGGGAACATCACCGATTTTGCTCAGCATTTCAGCAGCCTCTGCCGCTTTCGGATTTCCCTCAACAAGGACAATCTGAACATCAACGCCGTATTTTTTCAGATATCTCGCAATAACGAATCCGTCTCCGCCGTTTTTACCTTTGCCGCAGAGAACACATATTCTGTACTTATTATTTTTTATAACAGCCTTTACAAGCCTTTTAAAACAGGCAAAACCCGCGTTTTCCATCATCTGAATATATGAGGTTCCTTTGTTAAAGGCGTTTTCTTCAATTTTTCTCATTTGATTACAGGAATATACCTTCATATATACACCTCTTTCAACAGTTTCATTTTTATTATAACACAATGTATCATAAATTCAAACCGACGCCGCGAAAAAATTTATCACACCTTAATTATTAGTTATTACATTACTGTCTCTCGCAGATTCTTTATTTTTTGATATAAGTCAATTTGAATTTTATACTTGAAATAATGGATAAAGTGTGATAAAATACATTGAGAGTCAGTGTTTGGTAAACTGATTTGATATTCTATAGAGGGAGAATGTTAAAAATGGCTGAAAAAAAGTTTTTTAAAAAAGGTTCAGTGATCTTTAAAGAAGGCGCATGGGAGCTTTCCATGTATGACATTGTAAGCGGTAAGGTCGGTATCTACGCCAATTACGGAGAGGATAACGAAACTCTTCTGACAGAACTCACTGCCGGTCGCTATTTCGGTGAAATGGCCGTTGTTGATGTTATGCCTCGTTCGGCAACCGCAGTTGCTCTTGAAGATACAGAGACTGCAGTTGTAAAGAGCGGTGAATTCGATGAGTATTTGACAGAAAATCCGGATAAAGTTATTGACGTCTTCCAGAGCCTTTGTATGCGTCTTCGTGAGCTTTCAAACGATTATGTTGATGCCTGCAATACAATCACCGAGTATGTTCAGGCTGAGGATAAGAAAAAAGAGGGTACTTTCAAAGGTAAAATAAAGAAATTGCTTGCATTCTATTACCATTATGCCGCGTTTGTAAGCGAATCGTATAACTTTGCCTATAAGGAAGGCAACTATAGCAACTATATTTATTTCTAAGGAGGATAAAATAATGAAAACCGCAGATTATAGCAAATATCAGATTATTTTTGCAGAGAATACTGTTGAGAGCTGCATGTATGATATAGTTTCAGGTTCAGTAGCAATTATCGCAGATTATCACACTGAAAACGAGAAGGAGCTTGCAGTCCTTGAGGCGGGTGCTTCCTTCGGAGAAATGGGTATGATTGAAAATCTTCCCCGTTCCGCTACAGCTATAGCAAAGGAAGAGACAGTGCTTAATATAGTTGAGTCTGATGAATTTAATGAGTATTTCAAAGATAAGCCGGGTAAGGTGCTCAGCATTATCCGCAATACAAGCGGCCGAATGAGAGCGCTTACAGCAGAATACGTTGACGCCTGCAACTGCATAGCTCAGTATTGTAAGTGCGAGGAAAACGGAGAAGAAATCAGCAGTGAGCTTATGGCCAAACTTAAAAAGATTTCTTTAGTAGGTAAGAAGTAATAATATGTTGCAGATTCAGCCTATTTATTCAGACTGTTTCAATTATGAAGTCCTCGCGGAAAAACGGGGACTTTTTTTTGAAGCACTAGAGCTGTCCTTTGATAATGTTTCAGATGAAAAATATAACTGGTACAGGAACAGCAGTTACATAAAGTCATTCCACGGCGCGTTTATTGATGTTAATCCCGGCAGCAGCGACTCGGCAATTCAAAAATACTCAAAGAAAAAATATGAGGAAAGCTGTGTTAAAGCACTTGACTGCGGAGCGGAGAATGTTGTGTTTCATTCTACCTGTTTTCCGTTTTTACGCGGGGCATACATAAAAATGTGGACAGACAGATGCGCGGAGTTTTATTATTATCTTGCTGAAAAGTACAGTACGCTCAATATATTTATCGAAAACAGCATTGACATTAATCCAGAACCCATAAAGCGTGTTATTGATATAGTTGCGTGTAAAAATGTGGGGGTATGCCTAGACGTAGGTCACATTAACTATTCAAGCGCTTCGCAGGATGAGTGGTTTGACGCTTTGGCGGACAGAACCGGTTATCT
>JAZLLB010000209.1:0-3200 GCA_045597925.1 Acutalibacteraceae bacterium | reverse complement strand
GGCATTTGTGTCGGCGGTCATGCCGTTTTCATCATAAACTGTAAATCTGAAATAAACATCGTCTTTATTGATGCTGAATTTTTCCTCCTTAATGTAATCCGTGCCTTTTTCGGCTGCGTATACCGAGCGAAGTCTTCTGCCGCCGCGCGTGCATACGATTCTGACAGCCTTTTCACATTCGATATGGACTGAATAATCCTCCGTATCAAGCCACAGAGCATTAATAATCGGCCCTCTTGAGGCATAGAAATCACCTTTAAGCAGAGCGTCTGTCACGTCTTCGTATTTCAGCGACTTTGATTTAATCATAGTGAAGCCGCCGAAGGAATCCCAGTGGCAGGTGTTCGGAGCACGGTTATGATTATCGTCGGTGGCAATGCAGAAAATTCGCTTGCCGCCTCGAAGCATATCGTCATATATGTCGGGATTATACTCATTATAGCCGTCAACCTCGCTGCTCTTGTTAAAAATTTCCATAGCGTGCATTCCGTTGTATGACATATATCTTTCAAAATTTTCAAGTGACCATGTGGGGTGATTGTATGTTGCGAAAAATCCGTTTTCCACGCCTGTTTTTATCATCATATTTATGTCTTCGGTACAGTACCTCACACTGAACGGAGAATATCCGCCGTATCCGATAATATTGTTCTCATTTTGGAACGGGTGCGCTTTTCTTTCGGGAGAAAGCGCGATATAACACACGTCACAGCAGCGTTCGTGAATCCATGAATCGCAATGCTCGTCTGCCGCGTTTTCAACTCCGTTAAGGGCAAGAAAATTTTCGTCACTCAATTCATTGTGAGTCACAAAATGATTGTGGTCGGTGTAGGCTATAATCGAATAGCCTTTTTTCATATACATTTCTTTAATCTCCGCGGGGGTCAGCTCACCGTCAGAAACAGTTGAATGTCCGTGAAGATTCGCTTTGTAAAAATTCCCCTCATTTGAAATAAAATATTTTTTCATGCTGTCACCTGTCTTTATAAAAATAAATTTGTATTTGTGTTCCGCTCTTGAAAAAGTGCGTTAAGTGTGTTAAAGTATGTTAAGGGGTGATTAAAATGAAAATCAATAATAAGAATGTCCGTCTCGGAATATCATTCGGTCATTATCAGCCGGAAGATGCCGGAAAATTTATTGACGCGGGGTTTGAATGCTTTGAAATCGGTATTCCCGCCCGTATGCCGGACCCGAATCCGATTGCGAAATCTCCCGCGGAACGACGCAAAAATCCGTATACATATGATGAAGCGCGTCTGCTTGCGTGCAGAGGCGAGGAAGAAAAGCTGATTGCGAGAGTACAGCATCTGGCTGATGCCGTTCTTAAAGAAGGAAATTATATCTGGAGCGTTCATCTGCCGTTCGGCGGCGGCTGGGACGCGGCGCATTTTGATGAAAAAGACCGTCTTGACGCAGTTAGCGGATTCAAAAGAATTATAGACCTTACCGCGGGCTGGCATCCGTCTGTTTATGTTCTGCACGGCTGCCTCGAACCTGTCAGCGATGAACAGCGTGAGGCAAGAACTCTGCAATGCATCAAATCTGTTACGGAGCTTACGGAATACGCCGCAAAATACGGTGCGCAAATCGCTCTTGAGGATTTGCCCCGTTCCTGCCTCGGAAACTGCACAGCCGAAATGAACAGAATAGTAAGAGCTTCAAATACAAAAATCTGCTTTGATGTGAATCATCTTCTGACCGACAGTCACGAGAGCTTTTTAAATTCTCTTGAAAATGATATCATTACAACTCATCTTTCGGATTATGACGGTGAAGACGAGCGCCACTGGCTGCCGGGGAAAGGCATAGTGCCGTGGAAAATGATTTTTGAAAGACTCGAAAATACCGGGTACAGCGGACCTTATCTTTTTGAGCTTAAGCTGAACGGAGAAAAACCGTATACTCCGGAGGAAATAATAACCGCGTTCAAAGCCGCCGCGGAGGGCTGACATGAAAATAATTTTTCTTGACATTGACGGCGTAATTAAAGAAGACTTCAGCGGTGCGCCTTTTCTTGACGAAAGTCTTGCTGTTTTAAAAGAAATTATCGGCAGCACTGGCGCGAAGCTCGTTATGTCCTCAACGTGGAAAGTGAAATACAAAGCCTTTGTTGATAACGGATATCAGACGGATATTGAGGATATAAAAAGGCTATACAACGCTCTTTACGAATACGGTCTTTCAATTTATGACTATACACCGTATCTTAAAGAAGTCGACAGGCCTTATCGCCGTCCGGCGGAAATAAACGAATATTTAAAAAACACGGAAAGTATCGAGAGTTTCTGTATTCTTGATGACAGAGATGAATTTCTCTGGGAAAAGCTCTCGGATAATCTTGTGCTGACATATCTCGGCAGAGATGACAGCGGTGAAAAGACAGCACATCTCACCGCCGCGCACGCTCTAAGGATAAATAATATTTTAAATAAAAATATCTGAGGCAGCCGCGCTGTCAGTCGCGCGATGCCGCCTCAAAATAGCTTCTGATATTTTCAACAAGAAGTGCTTTTGCATTTTCCAGCGGGCCGTCAAGCTGACAGCCTGCTGCTCTTTTATGCCCTCCGCCGCCCATTTTCGCGCAGATTTCAGACGCGTCGGCAGGCGAATGGGTTCTCATGGAAACCTTGAAGCTGCCGTCAGGCTTTTCACGGAGAGTCGCGCCTATAACCACGCCCTCTATCTGACGGGGCAGAGACGCTATGGCGTCACATTCGCTCTCGTCAGAACCGCTTATTCTGAACATTTCCTGCGTAACGGTGATAAGCGCAAATCTTTCATCAAAAAACGTTTCCATTCCCGCAAGACACATTTTTTCAAGAGCTACATATGTTTTGGTTTTTGTCTCAAACATCACAGTGTTGATTGCCGCGTTGTCCGCACCCGCTTCAATCATCTCCGCGCCCATGCGCATGGTTCTGGGCGTTACGTTGGAATAGCGGAAGCAGCCCGTATCGGTTGAAAGACCTGTGTAAATGCAGTCCGCTATTTCTGCTGTAATTTCAACACACAGCGCCTTTATTACTTCAAGCATAATTTCACAGGCGGCCGCCGCCTTATCATCAAGCAGCGTTTTTTCCGCAAAAAGTCTGTTTGAGCCGTGATGGTCAATGCAAAGATTGATTTTATCGGAATAAAGTTCCTGATTCTTTTTGCCCAGAAGAGCTGTATCCGCCACATCAACGGCAACAATAAAG
>JAZLLB010000208.1:0-3775 GCA_045597925.1 Acutalibacteraceae bacterium | reverse complement strand
CGGAATTGAAATCACTTTTATTGCTGAATATTTTTCCGCTTCGCCTTCACGGCATACACACTTATACACAGTACCGTACGAACCCCGCCCTATCGCTTTTTCCACTGTCCATTCAGGCCATATCTGCTCGATTTTCATTTCTTCACCCTCAATCAATATCTGACTGCTTTTATTATATCACTTTTGTTTTTTGTTTCAATATAAAATTTGCCGCATCAACAAACTGATACGGCAAAAAATGATTTACCATGCGAGTCTTGAAACTGTTCCTCTGCTCTTTACAAATCCGGCCAATGTTGTGTCATTTGCTCCACCGGGATCGTTAATGATAAAATCCGAAGCCGAAAAGTTTGTGGTGCTTGTGCCGGTGTATCCTTTAACAACAACCCAATGCTGTTCTCTTGACGCTCCGTTGCAGCCTATCATAACGGGTTTGCCGCTGCTGAGCTTGCTGTAAATTGTTTTCATAATATCGTTGTTCAAAGTGCAGTTATATGCGTTGCTGTATGACATTCCGATGTTTGAAAGTGAGCTCCAGTAAAGGTCATTGTTGCTGTATTTAAGCTTTTTCATAACAGCGTTAGGATAGTATGTTGCGCCTGTTTTATATGAATATATCATTGCAAGGCAGGTTGTTGTGCAGCCGACAGCTCCAATTGTTTTACTGCCGATATATGTTTTCGCCCAGCGTGAGTCTGCCTGCTTGTAAAGCGGAACATTCAAATAGATATTTTTGTTTACAGGCTTTGTGAAGGTTATGTAGCTTGCTGAAGCGTAACCGGTTGATCCGTTGTATTTTACATGATAGAAACCGTTAGTTTTTGCTTTGTTGTCAAGAACCGTAAGAGATGATCCTTTAGGCATGTTTGTAATAGCCGCGGCGCTTGTTGATGCTGATTTTCTGAGGACCAGCGGAGATGAATTTGTGTTTACATATCCGGTGTATGAAGCTTTTGATGAAGTGGATGATGAAGAAGATGATGAACTGCAGTATTTATTGTAATCAGATAATTTACAGAATGCTATTCTCCATTTGCCTGAAGATATGGGATACATTATCTGTGCCGTACTTGATGTGCTTGTAAGAAGATATACGGTATCGCCTTTATCTACATAATATGATGATGAAATTGTACCGCCGTTTCTGGGTGCGCAATAAAACTTACCAGTTGATTTTTTTGATGAACTTGACGCACTGTTGGGTGTGATTTTTGAAAGAGGTACATAAGCATAAGCTCTTTTACTTGATGTGGGATAGCTGAGATATGCGTAATATGTGCCGCTGCTGTTCTTTGCGATTTTGTAAATATACAGCTCATCATTTGCGCAATCTATATAAGAGCTTGAAGATGCGCCGTATGTTACTGTTCCTCGAGTTTTAAGGGTTGATGATGTATACACTGTGGTTAATTTGCCTGAAGATGATAAAGTGTAGGCTTTTGCGTATGCCGATGATGTAATTTTGCTGAATGCCGTTGTGTTTGCCGCTGAACTTGTAAATGCTGCGCAGGATATAATTGAGATTACTGTCATAACTGCTAATAATGCTGATACTATTCTTTTTGTTTTCATGATATTACCTCCTGAAATTACTTTACTATTTTTGTTTAAAAAACGTTATCTGAGTACGAATGCTGAGCCAATCATAATTGCTGAATATGCTACACACCATGCTAAGAATCCCATGATTTTTTCTCCTTTCGTTTTTCTTTGATTTCATTTTAGTACCTTCGTTTTCTGTGTTGTAACTTTGAATGTACTTTTAAGATTTGCGGTTGTTTCCGTTTGTCTTGATTACATCATAGTCACTTGTTTTTGCACTTTGTAACCCTGAATGTACCACAAAAAGCACATCCAAAACCGTTCAGCAGAGATTTGGAATAAAGAACTCCACCGAGCCATAATGACTCGGTGGATAAAATTTATTACGCAGACATTTTCTGCTCTTCTGCTGCCGCAGCTTCTTCTTCCTCAATTTCTTTGAGTACGGCAGGACCGTACTTTAAAATTAAATGTGCCATCAAAGTTGCAAATGAATTTTCATTCGCTCTAATTTCGGCAGAAGTTAATTCTGTAGTCATTTTTTCCCTTCTTTCGTAAATATTATTTGAAAATAATATGAGAGATGGGATTCTGCGAATTTTCAGAGCTGATTTTAAAATTTTTTTAATTCAAAGAAAATAAAAAAGCCTGATTGGCTCATAATAAATCAATCAGACTTTTCAATCGTTATAAATATCTGCAAAATAAAAATTGAAATCTTGACATATATTTCAAATAGATATATAATTTACCTGACTACAAATAACATTGCAGGTGATTTTATGGCAACAGAAATGAAAAAATGTTATATCTACACCCGCGTTTCTACTGCGATACAAACTGACGGATACAGCCTTGACGCTCAGGAAAGGCGTATGCAGGAGTATGCTGAATATAACAAACTGAAAATTGTCAGAAAATACTCTGACGAAGGCAAAAGCGGCAAAAGTGTTGAAGGACGTCCTGAATTTCTGCAAATGATGGAGGATATAGAACCACATAAAGACGGCGTTTCCTATGTTCTTGTTTTTAAACTTTCCCGATTCGGCAGAAACGCAAAGGATGTTCTTGTTAACCTTGAAGCAATGCAGGCAAACGATGTGAATCTTATTTGTGTTGAAGACGGCATAGACAGTTCCAAGGACGCAGGTAAGCTTATTATTTCTGTTCTTGCATCAGTTGCGGAAATTGAACGTGAAAATATTGCGGCGCAAACTGCTGCGGGTCGTCTGGAAAAAGCAACAAAAGGTCTGTGGAACGGCGGAAAAGCACCTTACGGTTACAACCTTATTAAAGGAACAGGAAAGCTTGAGGTTAAGGAAGAAGAAGCCGAAATTGTCCGTGTCATCTTTGATAAATATGTTAATGAGGACTTATCATCTGATAAGATTTCAAAGTATTTAAATGCCCATTATAAAAGAATACCTATTCAGAAACATGATAAAAACCTTTTTACATCAAATTTTGTACGTCGAATCCTTGACAATGAGACTTACTGCGGGTATATTGTATATGGCAGAACAAAGTCAGTCCCGGACAAGAAAAACAAATCACTAAATCATCGTATGAAAAGTGATGACTATCTTAAAGTACCCGGAATACATACGCCGCTTATATCAGCAGAGCAATGGAATGTAGCCCATAAAAAGCGAGAAGAAACGAAAGAATTTCACAGAATAAATAAAAGTCGCAGTACAGACCATATATATCCTTTGTCGGGATTGATTGTTTGCCCTGACTGCGGATGTAAAATGAATGGTTACAGCAGCTCGAAGAAGAATAAGAATAAAGGCGGTATGTATAAACCTACGTACGCTTATAAATGTCGGAACAATAAAAGTCAGCGCGGATATGTTTGTGACTTTAACCGTCAGCTTAACGAAGAAACTATGTGCAATGAGGTAATAGAAATTATTAACCGAATTGCTTCTAATGAGAAATTTGAAAAACTTATTTCGGATAAAATAGGCGCAACAATAGATGTAAGCGACCTGCAAAAGCAAAAAGCAGATTTAGAGAAAATTTACCGTTCCACAAGCAGAGCAATAGAAAAGCTCGGATATGAGCTTGATACTCTTGATTTCGATGATGAGCTGTATGATATTAAATATGATGATTTAAACGGCAGAAGATTTAATGCAATGAGACGCCTTGCTGATTTGCAAAAGGAAATCGAAGGAATTGACAGTCAGATAACCACCATCAAAGAAAGTCAGTTCACAAGAGATAAGAT
>JAZLLB010000207.1:0-32578 GCA_045597925.1 Acutalibacteraceae bacterium | reverse complement strand
TCAGAGATTACTGTCTGAACATAATATCAAACAAAGCATGTCCAGAAAAGGCAACTGTATGGATAACGGTGCAATGGAAAACTTCTTCGGCAGACTTAAAGTAGAAATGTATTATGGTGAAAAGTTTGAAAGTGTTACCGCATTCATTGATGGGTTAAAGCGTTATATTCATTATTACAACAATGATAGAATTTCTATCAAACTAAAAGGAATGAGCCCGATACAATATCGAACTCATTCACTATCAACTTAATATTTTATTGTCTAAACTTTGGGGTTCACTTCAAAAAGTGAGTCCCGGATTTTTACGGCTTGAAATTATGATTATTTTATCGCGTTTTTGATTGCGGCATTGATTTCCTCACGCTTTTTAAGCTGCCATTCCGCGCTGTGAGGATAAACATTGAATTTCAGCTCACCATCACTTTCAAGAATTTTCAGAGCTTCATCTCTGCCGATGAGGCTTTCAAGAAGCTGAAGTGCGCGCTGGTCCTGAAGAGCTTCTCTGAACGCTTTGAATCTTATCGAAGCAAGAGCTTTTCCGTTTTCACCGGGATAAAGCACAAACGCATCGCCCGCGGGGAACGCTCCGTCGGAATCGCTTGTTTCAAACGGATTTATAGGGTGGTCTGAAAGCTGTGAATACCAGAAATTAAGTCCCCACTGCAAAAATCCTTTAATGTTATATTTATACATCGCATAGCCCAGAACTCTTGTGCGCTGGAGCGGCATACCGAAAAATCTGTTGGTGTAAAAATCTTTATCGGGACCGCAGCAGTAATATGTCCACAGCTCCGGTACATTGCCGTAAAATTTCTCAGCGGCGTTTACGCAGGGAATCGGATTTTTAATGAGACCTTTTTTATAAAAATCAAAATCCGAGAGAGCGTCAATAATCGGGAACTCGCCGAACAGCTCACGCATGAGTGCGCTTCTCTTTCCGTAATCACGAAGACGCTCCATTGACGGCTCATCGGAAATATGGAAATAACAGCGTTTTTCAACGCCCTCCTTTTTAAGAAAAGCGATAAGCTCTTTTGCGAATGCGCGAAGAAATTCCGTATATTTTTTGCTTGCCGCCCATGTTTTCCATCCGAAAAGCTGTTTATATTCACCGTTCACCACCGCCATGATTTTAGGCGTGTGCATTGCTCCCCACTGGGTGAAAAGATGCGACATTTCAAAATATTTTATTCCGCAGCGGTCAGCCATTTCAATCCAGCGATGAAGCTTATCGAAATTGAAAGAATATTTGCCGTCATCAAGACTGACGTCAACCAGCTGGACAGTCGGGCGTTCTTTTCCGACAGCGGTATCAAGCGGAGGAGTGAAAAGCGGAGTGAGCAGAAGATTTATGCCGTGTTCCGCCGCCGCGCGCACGAAGTTTTCGGTAATGCGCCAGTATTTCTCACTGAAAACGGGAACGTCATAATATGTATGAATACAGTCGGTGTGAAACCAGTGCGTGCAGACAAGCTCCTGCTCCGGGATTTCAGTGCCTATTATTTCAATGTCAACCATTTTTTCGCAGATGATTTCTTCTCCGTTTATAAATAAAACCTTTACAGGATAAACACCCGCTTTTTCTTTTTCCGCCTTTACCTCAAACCAAAGGCTTCTGTAATTTTCGTCGGCTTCGATTTTATCGCATTCGCAAAGCAGGTCGGGAAAAAGTCCGGGTTTTTTTCTTAAATAATAATCGTCCCCCGTGCTGCACACCTTCTGAGCGGGAATATTTTTAACCTCAAAGCATTTAACGGCGAGGTCTGATTCGATTTTGATTTCGAGTGTGATTTTTTCGTCGCTTTTTACAGCAATCTGAAACGCGCCGAACTCATTCTGCAAAAGAGAAAACGAGCTGAAATTTCCGCTTTGCGGAGCTTCGTCATAAAATACCTTTTCAAGTGAAGAAAGAATTGTAAAATTAACCATAACACAAACTCCTTTTTATTTCTCACGTAAAAAGAATATCATAATACAACAAAAAATTCAACACAAAAACCGTTGAAAATGTGACTGAGGCTTCGCTATTTTTCGAATCAGATTTTGATGTATTAAACAAAATTCAGTTTATCATAAACCGTCGGGAATCAATCGGATAACAGTTCATTGACGGTTACGTTTAAAGCCTGACATATTTGCTGAAGATTCTTTATGTTGGGAGCACTCGCACCTGTTTCATATTTCGCTATTAATGAGCGGTCAACACATAGTTTTTCAGCCAGTTATTCCTGCGTCATACCTGCTGCTTTTCTTGCGTTTCTGAAATTTTCTGCAAAGTCCATAGTATTTATCCTCCGTAAAAAATAAAAAAGCACATGAAGCTCAATATTGTAAATGTCAAGTCAAAATGTCGGAAAACGCCAAGTTAAAATGTCGTTTTTCGGCGAGGAAAAATGTAGTTAATCGTCAACATCGTCGTCAAAAATTTTTCTGCCTTTGATGCGGTAAGAATGACCTGTAATCTTGACAATCTCACAATGATGAACAAGTCTGTCAATAATGGCATTGGCGATAACAGCATCACCAAACACATCCGGCCATTTTGAAAATGTCTGATTTGTTGTTAATATGGTAGGCCTTTTCTCATATCTTGCCGCTATTAACTGAAAAAATCCGTAAGCTGCATTTTTATCGGTTGGCAGATAAGCGATTTCATCAATAATCAATACAGTGTATTTCAGATAATGTTTAACCACCTGTTCAACTCTGTTTTCTGTTGCGGCATGCTTGAATTTTTCCATAAGTACGGCAAAGTTGATGAAGTATGTTGATATACGCTGACTTGCTGCTTCAATCCCGATTGCTGTTGCAAGATGTGTTTTTCCTACTCCGCTTGAACCGACAAATATGATATTCGATTTTTCTTCAATAAATCTCAGTCCCGTCAAATCCATAATCTGCTCTTTATTGATTGACGGCTGATATGAAAAATCAAAATCCTTTATTGTTTTGATATACGGAAAATGAGAAGTCATTATGTTGACTTTTCTCGCCCTCTCGTCACAAAACTGTATTTCTGCATTTGTTAATTCAAGCAGAGAATCCTGAAGAGTTGTTCCCGATTTTACAGATTTATCAATTACATTAGGAAGTATTTCTTTCATTTTGGTTAGCCCGGAACAAACGGTCAAAAGCCATACAATCTTTTACATCTGAATACTTTATATGATTTACAAAGGCATATTTATGTTGATGCTGTTGTTCAGGAAAAATGGGGCGAACATAAGGCTTTTGTTGATATGATTGAATACATATGTGGAAAACTTCACATTCTCCGTTGGACAGCCCATTTTTTGCAAGATTTTTTCCGAAAAACATTCTGAATATTTTAAAAGCCTGAACCTCAGGCGAAGTTCAGGCTTTTTCGACAGACTGTCACCCCCGATAGAACCGGGGGTTTATTGCCACGCATAAATGCACCAAGAAAATCACGAAAATTTACAATCGCAAATTTTCGTGATTGGTGGCACCCTGTACCGGAGTCGAACCGATATCTAAGTCTTAGGAGGACCTTATTCTATCCATTGAACTAACAGGGCGGATATTCAATTTTTCCTTATTTTACAAGGTTTTTTAGTTTTTCTTGTTCAAAAACAAAAAAATATTTATAGTGTTTTTATATTTTTTCTGTGTCAAAATTATTGTCATAAATGGACTGATTTTGACACTGTTTTTGTTTTCATATTTTCATAACGGTGGTGTATGTACTTTTGCCTTAGGAGGGGTTTATTATATCCATTTAACTAAGGAGACATTTATTTATTCAATTTCATTTCAAATGCGGCGCATTTACAGCTAACCTTACGGAGGTCATATATCCATTTATCTGAGGAGGCGTATATTGTTTATCTCAAAGAATGCCGGCGAAAGCGGAAGCCTTCACCGACAGTGATTTTACCAAATCAAAAAAGAATTGTCAAGAGTCAATGACGCGGTTTATAATTTCTATCGTTATTTTTTACGGTTTTAGTCTCCATATCGTTTATTTTGACAATTTTTATTTTATTCTTTTTTCCGGTCTTTTTTGAATTCATGCGCAGGACATATCCACAATAAACAACAGCCGAAGCCAGAGCTATTATGAACAGAATTACAAATACGGGATTTGTTATCAGCTTTTTAATCATCGCGAGCGTGAAAACAAGATAATTGCGGCTGACGCTTTCGGCATACACAAGATTTATTTCGGCGATTTCGCTGTCCGCAAAAAATATTTTGGCTTTGCAGGCGTAATCCCCCGCCTTAACCGGAGCGTTGACTTCCGCGGGCTTGTCCACAGGTTCAATAAGAACGCTGCCCTCGTTCGTTCCGGTGGGAACAATCGCTCTTATATCTTTCTCAGGCACAAGGCGCATATGGTCTGTTTTCCATGAATAATTCACCTTAACCTCAGAAACCATAAGTGAGGTTGAAGCAATAAGCTCGTAACTGAGATTTTTAAATGCCCAGTCATACATTCTTACGGTATCCATAAACGCCTGCTTTTCTTCTATCTTGTCTCCGTCAGAATCTCTTACATCGCCGCCTAAAGCGATAGCCATGTATGTGTATCCGTTTTTGGTTGCGTAAGAAGCAAGGCAGTACCCCGCGGCATCAGTTGTTCCTGTTTTAATGCCTCTTACATAGTCTCTGTAATATGTGGTGTATACCGGATTGATTGTTGAGTTGGTGTTTGCGATTGTTCTTTCGGGATTTTTGTTTGTGGCGGCCATTTTATACTGCACTGTACCGACAATCTTTTTAAACACATCATATTTCAGCGCTTCTTTCGCGATTACAGAAACATCATGCGCTGTTGAGTATCCGTCTTCGGTATCAAGTCCGTGCGGATTACTGTAATGGGTATCTTTACAGCCGAGAGAAGCGGCGCATTTGTTCATCATTTCAACAAATTTCACCTGCGAGCCGCCGAAATGCTCAGCAAGAACCGCCGCGGCGTCATTACCGCTGGCTATAAGCATCAGATTGAGAAGCTGAAGCACCGTGACCTGCTCACCGATCTGAAGCCCCGAAAGTGAACTGCCTGTTCCGTCAAGCGAATGAATCGCAAGATCTGATACCGTAACGGACTCTGAAAGATTTTTGCAGTTCTGCAAAACAACCAGTGCTGTTGTGAGCTTTGTGATAGAGGCAATCGCCACCTTTTTATTTTCGTTTTTCGCCATAATAACCGCGTCATTGTCAAGGCAGACAAGATAATCGACATCACAGTTAAGCGTAACGCTTGTTTTATAATTCTGCGCGTAAGCCGAAGGTGACACAACTGTAAAAATTAAAATAAAAACTGTTAAAAAAATTATTACTTTTTTCATAGACAAACCACCACATTATGTTGTATTATATATGTTAGGTATTTTTTATCGGTAATTTTGCTTTCGGGCAGTATTATACCAAACATTTCACTGAAAATAAAGAGTATTATCAAAAATTAATCCGGAGTGATAAAAATGATTTACGTTACAGGCGATATGCACGGAGATTATAAGATATTCAGGCAGCCTCTTTTTACAAAAAACATTAAAAAGAACGACACTCTTATTATCTGCGGCGACTTCGGCTTTATCTGGAGCGGTGACAAGAACGAAAAAAATATTCTTGATAAGCTCTCAAAAAAGCCGTATACAATCTGCTTTGTTGACGGAACTCATGAAAATTTTGAGCTTCTTATGAGGTACCCCGTTGTTTCATTCGCCGGCGGCAGAGCTCACAGAATAAGAGAAAACATCTATCATCTGATGCGCGGTCAGGTTTTTGAAATTGAGGGTGAACGCATATTCGCCATGGGAGGCGGCGAAAGTCCGGATATTGACATAAGATTTGAAAACAACACCTGGTCAAAGGCGGAGATTCCTTCTTCAGAGGAGCTGAAAGACGGAGTTAGAAACCTCGAAAACGAAAAATTCGATGTGGACTTTATAATCACTCATGAACCGCCTCAGAAAATAAAAGCGTTCCTTAACCTGAAAGATAAGGAAAATCTTCGTTTTACAGGTCTGAACGCGTATTTTGAAGAAATAAACTCCAGCTGCAAATTCATACGCTGGTATTTCGGCAGTATCCATGAGGACAAACAGATTTCACCGTCTCACGTTGCGGTTTACAGAAATCTTCTGAAATTACAGACAGGAGAAAAGGTCAAATGAAAAAAGCACTCATAGCTCCGTCAATTCTTTCATGCGATTTTTCAAAAGCGGGCGGCGAGATTGCCGACATTTCCGCCTGCGGAGCTGACTGGATTCACATTGACGTTATGGACGGTCACTTTGTTCCGAATATCACATTCGGCGCGCCTGTTATGAAATTTTTCCGCCCGTATTCGGAAAAATTTTTTGATGTTCATCTGTTGATATGCGACCCCGCGTTTTATATAAAGGATTTCGCCGACGCCGGCGCAGACGGAATAACCTTTCACATTGAAAGCTGTTCCGATGTTTCTCAGACTATAAAAGAAATAAAAAAATCCGGCTTGACGCCCGCTTTGAGCATTAAGCCGAAAACTCCCGCGGAAGCGGTATTTCCTTATCTTGACGATATAAGCATGGTGCTTGTTATGACGGTTGAGCCGGGCTTCGGAGGTCAGGAATTCATTCCGGATATGCTGCCTAAAATCGAAGCGGTCAGAGCTGAATGTCAAAGACGCGGCATTGGCAATACGCTTATTCAGGTTGACGGCGGAATAAACGCCGAAACGGCACGGCTCGTAAAGCAGGCCGGTGCCGATGTTATTGTCGCGGGCAGCTCCGTTTTCTCAGCGAAAAACAGAGCCGAGGCCATTGAAAAAATACGGAACGCTTAAGGCGCATACCTCCGATTGCGCGGTGCCGCCTTAAATATTACCCGAAAAGTCCCAATGCTCCGCTGTGTGAGACGCGAGAAAGTCGTCCTGACCTATAAAAGTCCCGAACTCCTCAATGACCTTCTTTTCATTCTGCCCCGGAAGCTTTGACATTACAAGCCTTACCGTGCCTCCCCGTCTGAACACCCTGCACCTGCCGGAAAGGCATTCACTGCCCACTGTTTTTATCATATCAAGCAGTGAATCCATATTTTCGAATTCAAAAACAGCATATCCCCTGTTTTTTTTCAGCACGGGAGCTTTGGTGTATAAAGCGTTTCTTTTCCGTTCCGGTATGGTAAAGCACAAAACGCAACCGCCCTCCGAATCGGCGACGGCTTCTATAAGCAGATTCCCGGACGGGTCAATTTCACAGCCGGAGGTTTCCCGGATTTTATCAATTACCGTCCAGATTACACGGCGGGTTTCTATATTCCCGTAATCCATTTCCTCATATGTAATATCAAGTTCATTCATATCCTTTTCACTCAGCTCGGCAATAAATTTATTCTTGTTTATAAGATGAATATTCATTAATAATCCCCCAAACTGTTTATAACATAATTATATAGCCGTGCTTTCGGCTTTTCAATGAATAAATAATGGAAGAAGGTGAGCCGCTTGCCCGAAAAAATAGCAGAGAAAAAAGATGAATTTTATAAAGATATGCTCCCCACGCTGCTGCTGCCGTTTATCATGTCCGTGCATTTTTACGGCTTCAGAGCTTTTCTGATATGCCTCGTCAGTGTTTCGGGTGCCGTAATAAGCGAGCTTATCGGGAGCAGAATAATAAAGGAATCCCCTGGGTTTTCTGACTGCGGCGTTTTTTATATCGGTCTTTTGCTGGCTCTTATGATGCCTGCCTCTGTCAGCCTGCTTATTCCTTTCCTCGGCAGTGCTTTCGCGGTTTTGTTTGTTAAAATTCCGTTCGGCGGAATAAATTCATCTCCGTTTTCATGCACAGCCGCCGCCTTCTCATTCTTAAGTATATGTAAAAGCACGGAAATCTTTGCTTATCCCGTTTTAAAAAACGATGCTTCCGCCGCTGTATACGGTTCAGATGATTTTATTGCAGGCACATCCGCCGCGCAGAGTCTTTTGCAGAATAAAACTCACGGCGTTACGGCGGTTGAAATCATAAACACGTTTGTTGGCTCCGTTCCGGGGCCGATGGGCATGACAGCGGCTGTTGTTCTGCTGGGGCTGCTGTTTTACGTTCTTGTCAAACGACCCAAAAGCTTCATAAACGCCGTCAGCTTTCTTGCCGTGTGCTTTATCGGCTGCGTTGTAACCGTTGCCGTTGACTGCGGAGGTCTGCTTTCCGTCAACGCTGTAAGAATGGTGTGCATCAGATTTTTTTCCGGCTTCACACTTTGCATAGCCGTTTTTCTTATCACCGAGGAGTCTCCGTCACCAAAGAAAAATCTTCACAGAATAATATACGGCGCGGCGACGGCTGTCGGGTATCTTCTTTTAAGGCGTTTCAGCGTTTTTGAGGATGCCGGCTGCTTTGCCGTTCTCGCCGTGAACGCAATATGGCCCGCCGCTGAAAAATATATATTTTCACCGCACGGGAAGTCAGAGGTGACATCTGATGAGTAAAAAAGTCTCTCTTAAAAAAATGATACGTACAGGCGGATATATGCGTAATCCCGTCCTTGTTCAGGTTATAGGAATCTGTCCGGTTGCCGCGGCGGCGACCTCTCTTTTCAATTCTCTTGTTCTGGCGGCGGTTTTTACGGTATCTCTGATTTTATGTGAAATTTTCGCGAGCCTTATCATGAAAAAGCTGCCTCGCTGGATAAGAACGGGCATATATATTGTTTTGGGCGCGGCGGTTGTCTTTCCCGTTATGATGCTGCTTGAAAAAAGAGAGGCTCCTGTTTTCACGAGTCTGGGAATTTATCTCCCTCTTATGGCAATGAGTTCGTTTAACTGTGTACACTGTGAAAAATACGCGGTAAATCACACCGTAAAAGAATCTTTTTTTGACGCTGTAGCTTCCTCAATAGGTTACTCGGCCGTTCTTATAATTGTCGGGGCAATCAGGGAAATCCTCGGCAGCGGAGCTGTCGCGGGCTTTGATATTCCGCGGCTGAACGGCTTCAACGGAGTGCTTATGCCGTTCGGTGGACTGTTTATAATCGGTATTCTCGCCGCGCTCCACAAAGCGGCTGTAATAAAGAATCATCCCAAAAAGGCGGCAAGCCTTGAAAAAAGATTTGTCCTTGACGAAAGCGCGGAAGACGAAGGCACTTTCACCTACGCTCTGAAGCGCAGATTCAATGCAGCACCTCGCAATTAAGGTGTACACCTTAAAAAAATCAGAAGAACAGGAGTGAGAAAATGAGCAGCTTTTTTGATATGCTTTCCGCGGCGATGTATGCGATTCTTGTGCAGAATCTTGTTTTCAGCGGCGGTTACGGAATAAGCGAAGCGATCAGAATGGCGGCAAAGCCGAAAAGGCTTGCTTCAACGGCGGGAATGATTGTGTGGTTTTCCACCGCTTCATCTGTTGTATGCAGACTGCTTGACTCAATTGAAATAATCGAAGCTCAAAGCGGCTCTGTGCATTTTCTCATTTATACCGCCGTGCTTCTCGCGGTTTATTTCATAACCTGTATTCTGACCGTAATAATATTAAAACCCGGCAGAAAACTGCTTTCAAATTTCGGAATGGCAGCCCTGAATACTCTTGTTCTCGCTATTCCGCTGATAAATCACCGTTCTTCCTCAAATTTATGGGAAAGCATCGGTACAGGCTTCGGTTCCGGAATAGCGTTCATAATCGCCGCGGTTTTAATCAGCGCGGGATTTGTGAAAATTTCAAACAACAAAAAAATACCGGCGGTTTTCAGAGGCACACCGGTTATGTTTATGTACACGGCAATGCTGTCTCTCACATTCATGGGTATTTCAGGCAGCGAAGCTTTCGCGTAAGGAGGGATTTATACGGACGAAAAAAACAACGGTGCGAGACGGCGCAGAGCTTTCGCTGATTTTAAGGAAAATCAGTATGACGACTCGTTTTCGCTTAATCCCGCGCAGATGAGACATAAATCGCTCAAAAAATGGCTTACCGTAATATTTATAGTCATTCTGACTGCCGCCTTTATTATTCTCGGCTTCTGTTTTACAGATTCACTTATAACATTATCTGAAAAGCCGTATAAAGACAGGCACACCTACACCGCCTCCGATATAAACTCAGAAGAAAGCGGTGAAAAAAGCTCAGCGCAAAACGTTGGAGATTCCTCAGATGAAAGCCAAAGCGGTGTCTCGGAACAAAGCGTTTCATCAATACCGTCACCGTATAAGACCGAGCCTCATTCATCAGACAATCAAAATCAAACGGCGGGTAGTTATTAATGTATATTCCGTACAATTCAGGCAAAGATTATCACAAATATCCATACGGAGCGGTCTGCGGCGGCACGGCCGTTACTTTCCGTATAATTCTTCCCCGCAGCTTCTGCTGCACAGGGGCAAAAATAGTTATTGAAAAAGACGGCGAAAGCGAAAATAAAATCCCGATGGACTGGGACTGTATGCAGGGTACAGATGAGGAATGGTGGAAAATTGAAGTAACCTTTGATGACATCGGTCTGTATTTTTATCATTTTGAATACAGCTCGGGCTTCGGTGTCAGCGGAATTTTCAGAAACGGCGATTCGCAGGAGGGCTTTTTAAGCGGATGCGGTGAAAAATGGCAGCTTACTGTTTACGACAGAAATTTTTCCACTCCCGACTGGCTTAAGGGCGGAATTCTTTATCAGATTTTTCCTGACAGATTTTATTATTCAGGCCAAAAGAAAGAAAATGTTCCGTCTGACAGAATTCTCAGGACAGACTACGCGGGTGAACCGTACTGGAAGCCCGACAAAAACGGCAAAACCTTAAACAACGATTTTTTCTGCGGCGACCTTAAAGGAATAGAGGAAAAACTCCCGTATCTCTCATCTCTCGGCGTCAGCTGTATTTATCTCAACCCTGTTTTTGAATCTCACAGCAATCACCGCTACGACACGGCGGATTATGAAAAAATCGACCCGCTTTTAGGCACAAACAAAGACTTTAAGGCTCTCTGCCTGAAAGCTGATGAACACGGAATAAAAATTATCCTTGACGGCGTTTTCAGTCATACAGGCTCTGACAGCCGTTATTTCAACAAAAAAGGCAGATACTCAAACGCAGGCGCGTATCAGAGCAGAGATTCCGAATTTTACAAATGGTATAAATTTAAAAACTGGCCTGACGATTACGAGAGCTGGTGGGGCATTGATATTCTGCCCGAAATCATAGAAGAAACGCCTGAATTTATCGAATACATTTCAGGCGAAAACGGCATCGCGAAAAAATGGCTTTCCCTCGGCGCCGGCGGCTGGCGGCTGGACGTCGCGGACGAGCTGCCCGACGAATTTTTAGATTCCTTCAGAAAATCAGTAAAAAAGCAGAACGGTGACGCGCTTATTATCGGCGAAGTGTGGGAAGACGCTTCAAACAAGTCAAGCTACGGAAAAAGAAGAAGATATCTTTCGGGTGGTCAGCTTGACAGCGTCATGAATTACCCGTTTGCCGACGCGATAATTAATTTTGTCCGCTACGGAACTGCCGAAACCTTTAATAAAACGGTGACGGGCATTACGGAAAATTATCCGAAACCTGTTATTGACGTGCTTATGAATCATATCGGCACTCATGATACTCAGCGCGCTCTTACGGCTCTTGCCGGCGAAAGCTGCGTATACCGCGACAGGCAGTGGCAGTCAGGCAGAATCCTTTCACCGGAAAAAAGAAAAGAGGGCATACGCCTTTTAAAAGAAGCCGCCGTTCTTCAGTTCACTCTGCCCGGCGTTCCGTGCATTTATTACGGTGATGAAGCCGGACTTGAAGGTTACAAAGACCCATTCAACAGAGGCTGCTATCCGTGGGGCAACGAAAACAAAGAGCTTGTGGAATTTTATTCTGCCCTGGGCAGGGTGCGCCGTGAAAACAGCTCGTTTATTGACGGCGGATATTCCTGCGTTTCGGCGATTCTCGGCTGTGCGGCTTATACAAGAGGCAATGACATTTTTGTTATCGCCAACAGCAACAATCATTCTATCAGATATTATTTCCCGAAAGACTGGTACGGTTGCCGTATTATTTTCGGTGACGGACACACGGAAGAAAATTACGCGGATATTCCGGAACACAGCGCAATAATTTTAAAAAGAGGATAACTCTATGAAACAGAAAGAAACCAAACTATTCAATCCTGTCAGAGTCAGAAGAACAGGCAGGCTCAAAAGCTTTCTGACAGGCTTTATTGCTTTTATTATTGTTTTTGCTCTTGCGGGCGGATTTTATATTTATAAAAACGGAATCTCGGGCGCGAGCGGCTTTATAAAAAAAGCAGGCGGAATTTTTGAATCCGACAACGGTGACAACAGCGAACAACCAATCTATAAAAATGTAAGCGCGAACTTCCTCATCATGAGCATTTCCTCCGCCGCGACGCAGGAGACAAACGAAAAGGAAATTTATTTTATCGCGATTGCTCACGCCGACGCGGAAACAGGTCAGATAAAATTCTGCCCGATAAATCCGAAAAAAAGCTATATTGATTTATATGAATCCGGCGGTTCGGAGGCTGTTGTTAAAGCTGTCGCCGCGGAATATAAAATCAAGATGGATAAATACATCACTTCAAATGAAAACACATTTGCTCTTGCCGTAAATTACATGGGCGGTCTGGAATATAACGTTCCCGAAAGAGTTGAATACAGAACTCCCGACCTGACACTGATTCTTACACCGGGAAATCAGACGATAAAAGGTGAGGTTCTGATTAAATATTTTAAATATTTTAAGACCGTTTCCCTTTCAAAGCAGGGCGAACTTCTCTGCTCCATGATAAACGAATATTTTACCCATGGCAATTTTGAAAACGCCATGTCAATTTACAAAGGAGTTCTGTCAAATCTTTCGGGCAGCAGCAACATTTCTTTTGTTGAAGCCGCCGATAATCTCAAATATATCAGAACCGTTATAGAAAACAAAAAAGTAAAGGCTGTTACCGTATCTTCAGTTGAGGAGTTTTAGCTTTATGAAAAAATCCCTGTACGCGCTGATTGTTTCGGTGCTGCTGATATCTCTCTGCTCCTGCGGCAACGCATCTGTTTCAAAAAATTCAGGCGGCCTGCTCGCGGCGGAAAAATATATTGACTGGGATAATTTCTCTGCCGAAAAGCCAACCGGCGCGGGCAGCAGATTCAAGCATTACTTTGATACTCTTTCCGAAACACAGAAAAAGGCGTATAATAACATTTTTTATGAAATCATGAACGCCGAAGACCGTTTTCCCGAGCAGATTGAGGTTCCCCTTATGAAAAGCAATGAGCTGACTCAGGTTTATGAAGCCGTTATTTATGATAACCCCGAAATAATGTGCTTCGGCAAAGACGCGAGCATTGTCATTGACGGCAGGCTTTGTTTTTTTAAGCCCGAATACACCATGATTCCCTCTGAGTTTCACAGAAGAGCTTCACGTCTTTCCGAAAAAGCGGAAAAATTCTGCTCCGTTTTTCCGGACGGTATGTCAGACTTTGACAAGGAGCTCTGCATTCACGATTACATTGTAAAAAACTGCGTTTATGACTGTGATAAATACGGTGCGGGGCTTGCGTATACATGTCTGTTCAGCGGCTATGCCTCCTGCGAGGGCTATTCCAAAGCGATGAAATATCTTCTTGAAAAAGCGGGAATTGAAAGTCTCACCGTCCTCGGCGACGCGGAAAATCTTCAGGGAAATACAGAAAGTCATATGTGGAATCTTGTTAAGATTGACGGGGATTATTATTACCTTGACGCTACATGGGACGACCCCGATGAAAATACGGGGCTTGTTTCCCACGCGTATTTCAATCTCAGTGAAAAGGAAATCCGGGCGGACCACAGCAACTTCACATCTTTTATGCCGTGTGAAAACACAAAAGCGAATTATTTTGTCAAAACGGGCGGTATGTTTTCTTCTTCCGGATATTATGACCGTTTGAAAATGGAAAATATTATAGTCAGCCGCCTTAAAAAAGGTGAAAACCGTATTGAATTCCGCTTCGCGAACAAAGACGTATATAACGAGGCGACGGATTATTTCATCGCGCAGGGCATGGCATATGAAATACAGGAAAGTATTAAACGTCAATGCCCGGAGCTTAATATGGCAGACGAAATAAGCTACAGCAAAAATCCGAAATATTGTCTGATTGAATTTATATTCTGAATTCCCTGCTCAACGCGGGGATTTTTTATTGCGGCAAAAAAGCATTGACAAATCGGTTTATCCATGATAAACTTAAGCTGCGGTTTACAGTGAATAAGCCAAAGGAGGTATTGATATGTACTGTGACTTAGGCGAGGTTCAGGCAAGGTTTGCTGATTTATTGTGGAAAAACGAACCTGTGGCTTCGGGCGAGCTGGTTAAAATCTGCGAAAAAGAGCTTGAATGGAAAAAATCGACTACATACACCGTTCTGCGAAAGCTCTGCGAAAAAGGGCTTTTCAAAAATGAAAACGGCATTGTTACATCTGTTGTATCAAAAAAAGATTTTTACTCCGCTAAAAGCGAGCTGTTTGTGGAGGAAACCTTCAACGGTTCTCTGCCCGCGTTTCTGGCGGCGTTTTCGTCACATAAATCTTTATCGGAAAATGAAATAGATGAAATTCAGAAAATGATTGACTCATTCCGAAACGGAGGCTGATTATGGATACTTTGTTTTTGAAGCTGCTCAATTTAAGCATAACCGCCAGCTGGATAGTTTTAGCTGTTATCGCCGTGAGATTTTTAATAAAAAAGGCTCCGAAATTCATCACTTGCCTTCTGTGGATTTTTGTTGCGGTGAGGCTCATATGCCCGTTTTCATTTGAGAGCGTGTTAAGCCTTGTTCCGAGCGCGCAGACAATCCCCGACGCCGTGATAACCGACACTCAATTCAATATTAATTCAGGCGTATCTGTGATAGACAATACCGTAAATCCGTACCTTGACGACCATTATTATGCGGGCGTAACCGCTTCCGCGAACACGGGCAATATTGTATTATCCATTCTCGGTACGGTATGGCTTGCGGGCATGATTTTAATGCTTGCGTATATGGTTGTTTCTTATTTGAAAATCAGAAAGCGGGTGTCCGCAAAAATTCGGCTGAAGGATAATATTTTCATCTGCGATGAAGTTCATTCCCCGTTCATTATGGGCGTTTTCAGACCCGAAATATATCTGCTGTCTGATATGAACGAAGAGCAGAAAGAATATGTAATTTCTCATGAGCTGGCACACCTTAAACGTCACGATAATTTATGGAAGCCGCTGGGATTTATTCTGCTTTCCGTTTACTGGTTCAACCCTGTGATGTGGCTTGCGTATATTCTTCTCTGCCGTGATATCGAGGCCGCCTGCGATGAGAAAGTCATAAAAAATATGACAGATGAGGAAAGAGCGGGATATTCCCAGGCTCTTCTTGACTGCGGAACGAATAAGAAAAGCGTTAAGGTCTGCCCTGTCACGTTCGGTGAGACAGGTGTGAAGCAGAGAGTTAAATCTGTGCTGAACTACAAAAAGCCCGCGTTCTGGATAATTATTATCGCGGTTATCGCGTCAATTGCCGTGGCTGTATGCTTTCTGACGAATCCGAAAAAAGAAGAAGATTACAGTTATGAATACGCAAATATAAAAATAACCGAAAATCTGCCGTCTGTTCTTGAAATAAGTCCGTATCTGGATTTTCAGTACAAAGAAGTCAAACACGGCATCTTTTCCATTGAGCGTTTTAAGGAAATCAAAGTTATTTATGATGAAGAAGCCTTTGCCGAAGCAAATAATCAGATAGCGGAAAAAGTATCATTTCTTTCAGAATCTTCAATAAGCGTTTTCGGATATACGGTTTTTGAAAGTGTCAGTGCCGAATTTTCCGATTATAAATTTAACATTGTTGCAGATTCCGAATCTGATTATCCTGAGAATTTTTGGATTATCGGAATCAATGAAACAAATAATCAGATAATTTATATCCGTGTTGATGCTTCTGATTTGGATTATATCAAAGATTTAAAAGATTTTCTTTGTGATCATGCCAAAATACAGAATCTGATGACAGAAAACCGTTCCCGCATAGACGAGATAATATTTCACAATAAAAAAGGCAGAATCTCTGTGACATATTATTGTCAAAACTCCGAATCTGAGCATATAAGCCCTAACTTCACACTCAATCCAAACAACCGCACCGCCACATTTTCAAGCAGTTACTTAAGCAGTTATTTCGGAGTAGGGAAATACGAATTAAAGGGCAACATGCTTATTATAAAATCTGATGACGGCAATTATGTCCTTGCGTTTACTAAGAAAAACAATTCCTATTTTCTCGATAAAGAAAACTGTCTTGACCATAAAAGAAAAATTGATACCGAAGCAATAAGCGCAGATAACTATGAATTTTTCAGTATTCCCGACGGCACGGAATTTGCAACCGTCACCCCTGACCCAGACAGCGTTATACACGAAGTTATTCTCACGGAAAACAGAGATAAAGACTGGATTGGTGAGTGTTATACGGAGGGTCATATAATTCTCGGCAGTGAAGAAAACGGGAACAGGACAAAAATATATGCGCTGAGTGAATTTTCTTCTTTCGGCTTTGAGAACGGATATTTCACAAACGTGGGCGGCGAATGCGCGCCTGCCGTAATCACCGTTGACAAAAACACGGGCGCGTATTCAATTCAGTATCCCGAGGACGGAGAATACTACTCGAAATCCATAAAAAAAATGTTTCCAAAAAAATATCAGTCCCGAGCATTCGGAGATAACGAAAAAGACGGTGCGGATATGTGGAAGCAATGCGTAGCTCAGGCAGAGGAATATCTTGAATCAATCGGAAGAAAAGCCGAGGTGAGAAGCTGGGGCGATGTTCCGCACACGATGTTTGAGAATATAGGAATGCCCGTCGAAATTTCAAACAGGCTTGAGGACTATCTCGAAACCTACCAATTTTACAATTATCTCGGTTATGAGGAAATTATCGAGGGTGGTGTAAGATATGTTTACAGAACATCATATCTTACCGATAAAAACACTCTGCTTTTCTCAAAGGAAATCTTCGGTGAAAACAAAGTCATGAATCTTATTCAGATGAATATAAAAACAGGTGAAATAATTTCAATGGCAAATGATGTTTCAGAAAGTCAGATTTGTGATTTTATTGATGCCGAGGTTGTTGAATTTAAAGATAATATTCTGACGGTTAAAGCAAACGCCGACGGTAAGCGGTATAAAATCGACACCGCTTCTCTTGACAAAAAAGTAAAGCCCGACGCATTTTACGACGGACTTTATGTAAGAATTTACTGCACGGGAATAAACACGAACGGAGACGGAAATCTGCACAATGTTTTCCTTATTGCCGTACTGGGAGATGTAGCCGAATACGGCTTGCCCGAACTGCAGCAAAAGGAATTACCGCCAAAGCGCTGATTGAATCACCGCACCGATAAAAATAACCGGACAGCCCGCAAAACGGTTGCCCGGTTTTATGTTTACTGAATTACGCTTTCGGTGCGGCGGCCGCAGTTGTTCCTCCGGAAAGAAGATTAATTATAAACTGGAACGCCTTAACTATAAACTGGAAAATCTTGGAAAAGAAATTGATTATAGATTTAAAAATATTTCCTACATCTACCGGTTTCGACTCATCATACGAAACAACCACATCTTTTGTAACGTCAACATTATCTGTTCCGACTGTAACACTGCAGTTTGTGATTTTTACGTCAACTGAATGAGATGAGCTTAATGTGGTGAAGGTTATCGTTGCAACCGTCGCTCCCGCTGTGCCGAAGGTTGTAAGATTCGCACCGCTTACTGTGCCGAGATTTACATTTGCTACAGCTCCGAGCTCCGGCGGAAGAACAATTGATGTGCAGACCGCGCCTGTGGTTACAAAGTTAAAATCAATCGCGTTGAACGAACCGCTTTTAAGCTTTAATTCATATGTAACCGTGCTTCCGGACTTTGATGTTTCTGTAAATGTAAATGCAGGTGCCGTTACCGCATACGCGCTCATAAACAGCGCAGGGCATGTGCTTATCAGCATAATAAGGCACATAATCAACGCTGTAAATTTCTTTATTTTTCTCATGATAAATCCTCTCCTTCTTAATTAATACAGTCATATTATATATTCTGAAAGAGCAAAAGTCAATAATAAATCATGTTTTTTAATACTCCCGTAACATTTCCGCAATATTTCATTCGTGTTTTTGCCTTTTTTTTAAAAAAAGGTTGAAAATATTTTGATTATGGTTTAAAATATATATGAGTATACGCGGATAAACCCGTATTGAAGTTAAAATCGGAGGAATAATACTATGGTAGCAGCAGGCGATTTCAGAAACGGTATGACTTTTGAGGAAGAGGGCAACGTGCTTCAGGTTGTTGAATTTCAGCACGTTAAGCCGGGCAAAGGTGCCGCTTTTGTAAGAACTAAAACTAAAAACGTCCTTACCGGCGCGGTTGTTGAAAAGAGCTACAACCCCACCGCTAAGTTCCCGACAGCTTTCATTGAAAGAAAAGATATGGAATACTCATACAATGACGGCGATCTTTATTATTTTATGGATCCCGAAAGCTATGAACTTGTTCCCATCAACGCGTCAGATCTTCCCGAAACATTCAAGTTTGTTAAAGACGGCATGACCTGCAAGATTCTTTCCTATAAGGGCAAGATTTTCGGTGTTGAGCCCCCCACATTCGTTGAGCTTCAGGTTACTCAGACTGACCCCGGCTTCAAGGGCGACACAGCAACAAACGCAACAAAACCCGCAATTGTTGAAACAGGCGCGGAAACCAAGGTTCCCCTTTTCATTGACGAGGGCGAAATGATTCAGATTGACACAAGAACAGGCGAATATCTCAGCAGAGCATAATCGCAGCGAAAGGAATGTAATATTATGATGACTGTTACAGAAAAAGCGGCATATCTTAAAGGTCTCGCAGAAGGTCTTAACCTTGACGAAAACAAGCCCGAAACAAAACTTATAAACGCCATGCTTGATGTTATTGATGAAATGGCTGTCTCGATTGCCGACCTTGAAGATGATGTTGACATGATAGTCGACCAGCTTGACGCTGTTGACGAAGACCTCGCGGAGGTTGAGGATTTTGTTTTCGGTGATGACGATTTTGATGACGATGATTTTTCATCATGCGAAGGCTGCCCCGGCTGTGACGGCGATTATTTTGAGGTTGAATGCCCCGCGTGCGGCGAAACAATCTGTCTTGACGAGAGTATGCTCGATGAAGACTCAATAGAATGTCCCGCCTGCGGCGAAACGCTCGAATTTGACTTCGATATCGAAGACGGCATTGATGATGACGAATAATGAGCTGATTTGACCATATGTATTGCGGTGTCTGCTTTGTCAGGCACCGCATTTTGTGTTTTTTCAGTATTTTGTTGTTAAAATAACCAAATAAATAAAAGCAAAAATCAAGCCAGTTTTTTTATATTTTTCCCATAAAAATATCTGTTTTCTATGTCAAAATTCAAGAATTTGTTAATAAAATCAAAATTTTTTGCAAAACTGCTTGAAAAACTCCGTCAAATTGTGTAATATGTATAACATCGGATTGTCATATTGTCCAAAATGCTGAGATGCAGAGTTTTCTGTATATTAAGGAGAGTTATTTATGTCAAACAGACTTTTTCAGGGTATAGTTCACCAGATGCGCGGAGCCATTGACAGGGCTATCGGCATCATTGATGAAGCGGGAACGATTATTTCCTGCAGCGAGCTTGTCAGAATAGGCGAGGTCAACACTGCGGCAGCCGCGGAGGTTTTTCAGGACGGTGAAAGCGTTGTTTTTGACGGCTTTACATACAAAACCTTCGGCAATCAGGTTCATCCCGAATACGCTGTTTTTGTTGACGGCGAAGACGAGCAGGCAAAAAAATACGCTGAACTCAGCGCTGTTACATTAGGCAACCTCAAGCAGTATTTTGACGAAAAATATGACAGGAGCATTTTTATCAAGAATGTTATCCTCGATAATATTCTTCCGGGCGACATTTATCTTAAAGCCCGTGAGCTGCGTTTTAACAGCGAAACCTCACGTGTTGTCCTTCTTATCCGTGTTCCCGACCAGACAGACGCTTCAACCTTTGATGTCGTTCAGAACCTTTTCCCCGACAAGACAAAGGATTTTGTTATCAACATAAGCGAGACCGATATCGCTCTTGTTAAAGACATTAAAGCGGGTATCGCTCCCAAGGACATTGAAAAGCTCGCCCGTTCAATCGCTGATTCTCTTAACACCGAGCTTTATACTCACGCGATTATCGGCATAGGCACCCCCGTTGTCGGCATAAGGGATCTTGCGAAATCGTTTAAAGAGGCTCAGGTCTCTCTTGAGGTCGGCAAGGTTTTCGATACGGAAAAAACAATTGTCAGCTATGACAGTCTCGGCATCGCTAGACTTATCTATCAGCTTCCGACCACGCTTTGCGAAATGTTTCTTCGCGAAGTATTCAAAATGGGTTCGATTGATTCGCTGGATCAGGAGACGCTTTTCACAATCCAGCGTTTCTTTGAAAACAATCTTAACGTAAGCGAAACCTCACGCAAACTTTTTGTTCACAGAAATACATTGGTTTACAGACTTGAGAAAATCAAAAAGATAACCGGACTTGATTTAAGAGAATTTGACGACGCTATCGTATTCAAGGTCGCTCTTATGGTTAAGAAGTATCTCGACGCAAATCCGGTTAAGTATTGATGATTTGCGAATCGGTTCGAAGTTTTACTCGTTCCGGAAAGTGCAGGTGAAAAAGCAAATGATTGAGTTTAAAAACGTATCAAAAGTTTATTCTAACGGCACGAAAGCGCTTAACAACGTCAGCATCAAAATTGAAAAAGGTGAATTCGTTTTTGTTGTAGGTGCTTCGGGTGCAGGTAAAAGTACATTTCTGAAGCTTATGATGAGGGAAGAGGTTCCCACATCGGGTTCAATCAAAATCAAGGATTATGACCTTGTAAATATGAAAAAAAGCCAGATTCCGTATTTCCGCAGAAATATGGGCATCGTTTTTCAGGATTTCAGACTTATTCCAACAATGGACGTTTACAACAATGTGGCGTTCGCAATGCGCGTGGTTTCGGCAAGGAAAAAGGAAATCCGCAAGCGCGTACCTTATGTTATAAGCATAGTGGGTCTTGCCTCAAAGGCGCGCTGTATGCCTAACGAGCTTTCGGGCGGTGAACAGCAGAGAGTTGCCCTCGCGAGAGCCTTGGCGAACAACGCCGAAATAATTATTGCCGATGAGCCTACCGGCAACGTTGACCCTCAGATGTCAATGGAAATCGTTGAGCTTCTCACACGTCTTAACGAAGCGGGAACAACTGTTGTTATGGTTACTCACGCGCACGACCTTGTTAAAAAATTCAACAAGCGCGTAATAGTTCTTGAATCAGGGCAGGTAGCGTCTGACGGTATCGTTGAAAACGGCGCGATGCCGGAAGCCTCAACAGGTCACCTTCCCATGGCTGACCTTTCCGCTAAAAACGCAGGATTCAGGAGAAGACACGGACTTAAAAGCAAAACACAGGCGGCGTTTGAAAGTGCTGCCGCTGATGATGAGGAATTTCTGCCGGACGGCGTTTCTGTTTCCGCCGAAGATGATTATGAAGACTCCGTTTATGACGAACCCGAATATGAGGGCATACCGGTCGAAGAAGCGGAGGATTATGCGGAAGATGAAGTCGTTCTCCCAAGCTCAAGCATTGACGATGAATATATTTCTTCGATTCTCGGGAATAACGACCCGTACAAAATCTATCTTGATTTGTCGGAGAAAGGCGGTGACAGTCAATGAGAAGAAGCTTCGGGTACCTTACAAAAGAGGGTTTCCGCAATATCTGGACAAACAGGCTCATGTCTATCGCGTCAATAGCGGTTCTTCTTTCGTGCCTTATTATGATAGGCTCTGCGTTTATGGTGCTTGTGAATATCCAGAAGGTAATCGATAATATAGAAGACATGAATGTTATCGTTGCTTATGTTAAATCAGATGTCGATAAAATCCGCACAGCTTCTCTCGGCGATGACCTGAAAGCGTTGAAAAATGTCGCGAGTGTTGAATTCGTAGATAAAGAAACCGCTTTTAAAGAGCAGATTGAAGCTATGGGTACAAATGCGGATTATTTTGCCGACGCTGAGAATATCCTCCCCGATACATTTAAAATCACGGTTGAGGATATGGAAAAGTTTGACCTCACGGCAAGAGAAATTTCAGGATTATCTGAAATAGAAAGCATCAGAGACAATAAAGACGTTGCCGTTGCGCTGGCGAATATCCGTTCATCGGTAACTTATATAAGCGTAGGCATAATTATTCTTCTTATGCTGGTTTCGCTGTTTATTATTTCAAACACAGTCAGAATTACAATGTTCAGCCGCAGACTTGAAATCAGCATTATGAAATCTGTCGGCGCGACGAACGGGTTTATACGCTGGCCGTTTGTTATTGAAGGCATACTTCTGGGAATAATTTCCGCTATTCTTTCTCTCGGTGCCGTCTGGGGCGCTTATGGGGTCGCCAAAAAATCCATTGTCTCAATGGTCGGCGGCATAATGGGTATCGGCAGCAGCCTTATTGATTTTAAAGACTATTTCTTTTTACTGCTTTTTTCGTTCCTTGCAATCGGTATTCTTTCAGGTGTTATCGGAAGTATGGTATCCATCAGAAAATATCTTAAAGAACAGGGAGGCGTTATTGATGAAGAAGACACACCTTAAGCGTTTCGCGTCACTTTTATTTTCACTTGTAATTGTCAGCTTAAGCTTCATTTCAACCGGTCCCATAAGAAGCCGCGCCGCGACTCTTGAGCAGCAGAAAGCCGCGAATAACGCGAAAATTCAGAACGCGGAGGCTGAAATCGCACGTCTCAAAAAAGAAAAAGCGTCAGAGCAGGCTGTCGCGGATAAACTTCAGGCTCAGCTTGAAAATCTTACCTCGCAGGCGTCTGTTATTCAGACCCAGAGAGACGGAGTTGACAGAGAGGTTAACGCTCTTACGGCTCAGATTGAAAAACTCCGCACCCAGATAGAGCAGACAGAAGACAAGCTCGTTGAGATGAACGATGAGATTGATAACACAGTTGAGGTTTTCTGCCGCAGACTCAGGGCAAACTATATGAGCGGCCCCACCTCATTTCTTGATGTGCTTCTGAATTCAAAAGACATTTCAAGCATGCTCAATCAGTTTGAGCTTATGAAAAGAGTTACGGACAGCGACCAGGCTCTGGTTGACAAACTTAAAAATGATATTGAAGAAGCTGAAAAGCTTAAAGTAAAGCTTAACGAAGATAAAGAGGCATCTGAAGTTAAAAAAACTGAACTCAGTGCCAAAAAAGTTGAGCTTGACGCCGCCAAGGAAGAGTATGACGCACTCATTCTTGACGCTGAGGCAAAAGCTGAAGAGGTTGAGCACATCCTTTACGGATATGACAGCAAAATCGACGCTCTTCATGAAGACGTCAGCAATTTCAAGGCTGATCAGGCAAACATCGAAAAAGCCATCAAAGCGGCTGAGGCTCAGAGAAGAAGAACCGCGTCAACCGGCGGCGGCACATATTACCCCGCCACAGGCGGTTTCGGCAACGGAACCATAAGCACCTCAGGCTGGATGTGGCCTGTTCCCGCGGCGTATATCAGCTCTTATTACGGCTACAGAAGCGACCCCGCAACGGGTGCTACCAAATTCCACGCGGGTCTTGACCTCGCGGCGCCGTGCAATTCAAACATTCTCGCAACAAAAGCCGGCACCGTTTCGTATATCAGCTACGGTAACACAGGCTACGGCAATCATATTATGCTTGCCCACAGTGACGGTACCTATTCGCTTTACGCTCACTGTCTTGCGAACTTCCCCGTTTCACAGGGTCAGTCTGTTTCACAGGGTCAGGTTATCGCCCACGTCGGAACATCGGGTTATTCAACCGGCTATCACTGTCACTTTGAAATCCGTGACAGTAGCGGCACTCAGGTCAACCCGCTTAACTACGTTCACAAATAAACTTCTGTCAAAAAGGCAGTCGGCTTGCGGTCGGCTGCCCTTAAATCTTAATTCCGGGTGTCTTATATGAATAAAAAGATTTCTTTAGGCGTTGCCGTTACAGTTGTTATCGCTTTCGTTGCGGCAACATTCGCGGTAACAATTTCAGCATCACAGCGAATATACAACAGACTTATCCTCAATATGCAGGACAGGATGGCTTCATACGCTCTTATTGATGAGCTTGACGGTATTGTTCAGAAAAATTATTACGGCTCGGTTTCAGCGGAGAGCCGCAACAGCAATATGCTGAACGGATATGTGAATTCTCTCGGCGATTCCTCAAGCTATTATCTTTCGCCCGACGCTTATGCCGCATATCTCGCGTCAATGAGCGGCGAAGTCAACGGCATCGGCATAAACGCGGAACCGGATTCAAAAAGCGGATACCTGACAGCAACATCGGTTATTGAAAATTCTCCCGCCGCCTCAGCGGGCATAAAAAAGGGCGACCTTATTTCTGTTATTGACGGTGAAACGGTCACAAGAAAAAATTATTCTCAGATGATAGAAAGCCTCAACGGCAGTAAGCTTACCAGCGTTAAAATAACCTACCTTCACAAAAATAAAGCCAAAACCGTTTCTGTAATGATGGGTTATTCCGCAAAATCGGTATCATGCAAGCTCATCGGCTCATCTGCCGCCTGTATCAGAATTGACGGGTTTTACGCCAACACGTCCAAACAGCTCAAAAATATTCTTGATTTACTGCCCGATGAAATCAGCTCGATTGTCTTTGATGTAAGAGGAACCGCGAGCGGTTCGATTCAGTACACGGCTGACACTCTGAAGCTGATTGTTCCGATGGCAACCGAGGGCAGAGCTCTCGCGACGGAAATTGATAAAAACGGAAACGAAACTTATTACGCATCTAATCCCGACAGTCTTTCCGATTATAAAATAGCCGTTCTTACAGATAAAGAAACATCATGCTGCGGTGAGCTTTTCGCCTGTGATTTAAGAGACTTCGGCATGGCTGAAATCGTCGGTGAAGCGACAAAAGGCAACGCCAATGTTCAGAAAGCGTTTGCGCTCAGCGACGGCAGCGGAATTATACTCACCGTCGCAAAAATCAAGCCGTACATCACCGAAACCTTTGACGGAACGGGAATTGCGCCTGATATTGAGGTTCCGTCAAACGGCGGAACAGGTGAGGACGATATTCAGCTCGGCACCGCGATTCATCATCTTTCAAATTAGGGCCTGCTGACTTAATCGCGAGGTACTGTCTTAAAAATAAATACTTGCATAATTTAATATTATATGTTATACTCCAATTTGATAGTCACTATCAAATTGGAGCGTTTTATTTATGGGAACAGAAAAATCATATCACACAAAGCAAAAAGATATACTGCTGACTCTCTTCAAGACTGAGCCTGACAGATGCTTCACCTCAAAAGAAATAATCGAGAACAAGACTCTCGGTTTAAGTGAAGCAACGGTTTACAGGCTGATTTCTCAGTTTGTGAAAGACGGCACAGTTAAAAAATTCAAGGATGAAAAGGGTTCGCTCTATCAGTTTAACCACTGCTCCGGCTGCCTGCATTTTCATATGAAATGCCTTGAATGCGGTGAACTCTATCATATTGACTCCCCCATGCTCAAATCCGTTGAAGACAGTATTGCCGAAAATTACGGTTTTTATGTTGACAATACAAACACCACGCTTTACGGATATTGCAGGGACTGCCGGAAGGACAGCAAATGAAACGCGCCGCGGCAATGATTCTCACACTCACAATGTTTTTTTCTCTCGTTTCCTGCTCCGCTCCCGTCAAAAGTGAAAGTAAAATCAGTGTAATTTCAAGCGTTTTTCCGTCATATGATTTTGTGCGCCGGTTGACAAAAGATGTTGACAACATTGAAAATTCAATGCTCATTATCCCCGGTACAGAACCGCACTCATATGAGCCGAGCGTGCGTGATATGGCAAGGATAAAAGAAAGCTCACTGTTTATTTATCTGGGCGGCGAATCTGACGAATGGGTCGAATCCCTGCTTGATACCTTCGGCGAAAATGAAATCAGAACTCTTAAAATGACCGACTGCGTTTCTCTGCTCAGCGAAGAAGAAAAAGAGGGTATGCAGAGCGGAGAAGAGCATCACGGAGTCTCGGCTCAGGGTGAAAACGATGAACACGTCTGGACCTCGCCGAAAAACGCTGTTCTTATAAGCGAAAAAATAAAAGATTTTCTTTGTGAAACCGACAGTGAAAATTCCGAAAAATACACGGCGAATTTTGAGAGCTTTAAATCAGAGCTTTTAACGCTTGACGCTGAATTCAAATCCGTTTTTTCAAAAAGCTCCGTTCTTATAGTGGCAGACCGCTTTCCGTTCCGCTATCTTTCCGCGGAATACGGCTTTGATTATTACGCGGCGTTTCCCGGCTGTTCAACAGAAAGCGACCCGAGTGCCGCCACAATAGCTTTTCTTGAAAATAAGGCACGGGAAATAAACGCAAAAGCTGTCTTCTACACTGAATTTTCATCGCAAAAAGTAGCGGATACTCTGTGTGAGGCTGTGGGAGCAAAAAAGCTCATGCTCCACTCGTGTCACAATGTTTCACCCGCGGATTTTGAAAACGGCACGACATATCTTTCACTTATGAAGCAGAATTTAAAAAATATACAAGAGGCTTTGAAATAAAATGTCATTAATAGAATGTAATAATCTTTCCGTTGCCTATGAAGGCAAAACCGTTGTTAAGGATTTATCGTTTAAAATCAACAGCGGCGATTCGGTATGCATCGTGGGTGAAAACGGTTCGGGAAAAACAACACTCATGAAAGCCATGCTGGGGCTTATAAAAATCTCGGACGGCTCCATTGAGTTTGGTGACGGACTTCGCCGGAATGAAATCGGATATCTTCCTCAGCAGACGGAGGTTCAGAGAGACTTTCCCGCCTCAGTCGGCGAAATTGTAACGTCCGGGCGTCTTAATAAAACTGGAATTTTTCCGTTCTTCTCCAAAAAAGAAAAAGCTGAAATAAATCACAATATGGAAATCCTCGGCATCAGCGGTTTAAAAAACAGATGCTATCACGAGCTTTCGGGCGGTCAGCAGCAAAGAGTTCTTCTTGCCCGCGCGCTTTGCGCCACAGATAAGCTGCTGCTGCTTGACGAACCCGCGGCAGGCCTTGACCCTATTGTTACCGCGGAGCTTTATGAGCTTATTAAAAAGCTCAACCGTGACGGGATTACAATAATAATGGTGTCTCATGACATTGAATCGTCACTGGAAATCGCCGACCATATTCTTCACTTAAATTATGGCAATTCATTTTTCGGAACGGCTGAGGAATACAGAAATTCCCCGTTCGGCAAAAGATTTACGGGAGGTGAGCGCAATGGGTGAAATATTTTCTCTTCTTTCGTATTATTTCAGCTTCACGTTTGTTCAGCGCGCCGTAATCGCGGGCATACTCATTTCGCTTTGCGCCGCTCTTCTCGGAGTAAGCCTCGTACTCAAACGTTTCTCAATGATAGGCGACGGACTTTCTCATGTCGGCTTCGGCGCGGCGGCTGTCGCGGCTACACTAAATCTTACGGATATTTCACTGTATATATCAATTCCCATAGTTGTTATGTCGGCGTTTTTTCTTTTGAGACTTAATAAAAACGGAAAAATAAAGGGCGACGCCGCTATAGGAATTATTTCCTCGGGCGCGCTTGCCGTAGGCACGGTGATAATTTCATTCACCAACGGCATGAATACAGATGTCTGCAACTATCTTTTCGGAAGTCCTCTGACAATGACCCGAAGCGATGTTTATCTCAGCGTTATTCTTTCAGCTGTTGTAATTCTGATGTTCGCACTCTTTTACCGTAAAATTTTTGCCGTTACGTTTGATGAAAATTTTATGAAGGCTACCGGAATGAAAGCGGATTTATACAACACCGTAATCGCCGTTCTTACTGCCGTTACAATAGTCCTCGGCATGAAGGTAATGGGCGCGCTTCTTATTTCCGCGCTGATTATTTTCCCGGCGGTCAGCTCCATGAGAATCTGCAAATCCTTTTTCGCCGTAACCGTAAGCTCAGCTGTTATTGCCGTTGTCTGTTTTATTATCGGTCTGAGTGTTTCATGCGTATATGTCAGCCCGAACGGCTATACTCTTCCCGCAGGCGCGACAATAGTCATAATGAATATGATAATATTCATCGTGTTCAGCATTATTCGGAAAATCAGAAAAAAATCCTGAGACTGTTCCGAATGTTAACAATAAATTAATTTATTTCCGTTGACATGGCCAAACAAAAAAATATATAATAGATTATAAACTATTACAGGAGGCTAATTCTATGAAATATTGTACACAATGCGGTTCTCAGATTGCAGAAGGTCAGGCTTTCTGCTCAAACTGCGGAGCGCCCACGGCAAATTCTCAGCCTGTAAACGAAGATCCCGCTTTCACCGGAGGCAACCCCGATGTTCAGCAGATAAACTATGATTATCAGCAGCCACCGTTCCGTCAGGGCGGCTTCAAGGCTCCGATTATGAACAGAAACGTTGTAACCTGCATCATTCTCAGCATTGTTACCTGCGGAATTTACGGTCTGTACTGGTATTTCTGCGTTATCAACGACCTTAACACTGCGTCTGAAACTCCCGATGACGCGAGTGCGGGCATGGTGCTTCTTCTTTCAATCGTAACCTGCGGAATTTACGGCTGGATATGGCTTTACAAAGCAGGCGAAAAGGTTGATAAAATCAGACAGAGAAACGGCGAAACACCTTCTGATTCAAGCATTATTTATATTCTGCTCGCCGTGTTCGGTCTCGCGATTGTAGACTACGCCCTTATTCAGACGGAGCTTAACAAGGTTGCCGCAAACTGATTAATGAAACAGCGTGCATTCAAAGCAATAAAAATCAGCGCAGTCCTTTTGGTGTCGGGCTGCGCTTATGCGTTTTTTGTTATAAAAACGGGTATCTCAATTCCCTGCGTTTTCAGGCTTGTTACAGGGCTTAAATGCCCCGGCTGCGGCATAACCCATATGTTTTTACATCTTCTGCGCTTTGATTTTAAATCAGCCTTCAACAGCAACGCCGCGGTTTTCACAATGCTTCCGCTGTTTTTGTATCTGCTGAGTGCGAATCTTTACAGATACATCAGATACGGCAAAGCAAAAGAACCCGGGTATGAAAAAATTATTGAGATAATCATGCTCGTCGTTCTGATTGTTTTCGGAATTTTGAGAAATATCCCAGGCATTCTTTGATATAACACAGATGTTAAAATATTTTTCCGGTTTCAGCTGAACTGATTCGTCTTACAAGCTCATTCAATTCATCTGATGTTTTTATTGAGTCTGCGTTAGCTTTAATTTTGCTCTTTATATTTTCCGGCAAAGCTTCAATCTGCTCTGTTAAATTTTTATTAAGGTCAAAAAAAGACATACTATCCCTCCGACGAGATAGTATGTCTTAAATATTATGAATTATTCGTCATCATTAACCTTTTTAACGTCTTCCGCTTTTGGGGGCGTGGCGACTTTGCCGAACTCTTTTTCCACCATTTCGCAATAATAAATCTTATCGTTGGCAAGGTTTTTAACTGAATTAATTCTGTTTTGCAGGGCTTTTCTGTTTTTACCCTTCAGCATGGCGCGGACTTCTTTTTCTGAAATATATATCTTCTCATCTCTGTCAGAGCATTTGGGATGGCACGCGCCGCAATTAAGGCAGATGTAAATTCCGCATACGGGGCAGCGCGGACTGTCTGTGGAAGTCACCTTTTTCTGGCAGTTCCAGCAGTAGCTCTTATACGGTGAATATCTCGGATAATGATAATTAAGATAAACGTTGCATAGCGAGTTTTCCCTATCGGTGAAGCTGCCGTATTTCATGCTCGCGAAAAAATCACTTATGGAATCCCTTATGTTGAACACAATTTCAAATATACGGCGGTGAAAGAAAACCGCCACAATGCCGCATATTGCCAAAACAGCAAGTATTATAACGTTTCTTATAGACACCTTGTCCTCTCCTTTTCATAAATATATCACTTTATATTATACACTATGTCATAAGATTCTGCAAGTGCATTTATCATTTTTTCAATATCCGTTTTTTTCATTCCAATAATGCATTCTTTTGTATAAAGCGGAAAATACGTTTTATCGGCAGAATCATCAAGACGGTTTATAAGATAAATTATGTTGTGGTACTTAAACGCCTGTGATTTGCCTTTCTGAATATCAGACAGCTTTTCAAAAAGTCCCTCGGGGTAGGCGGTATCAAAAGAGGATATAATTGATGTGCCGCCGTCGTATTCGGCGATTTCAGGATATTTCTGCGCCGCCGACTCCATGCTTGCGCCACGGCGGACGATATTACGCATATCGGTGAATTTCTCTGTTATTTCGTCAGATATTTTTTTCTCAACAGGCTTTCCGCTTTGGTCAATCAAATCAGCTGAAATAACCTGCGCCGCAATATAATTATTATCATAATAAGCCTTGATTTCTTTTTGCGTAAGGGCTTTTTCCCCGCCCTCGGAATAAAGCTTAACAACAATATCGTCTGTAAGCTGCTCATATTCGAGCATCTCCACAAGAGTCTGCTTGCTTACGGAATATCTTTTATAAAAATCCTTAAAATACAGCCATTTCGCTTTCACTCTGCCGGAAACCGTTACTTTTTCTTCCGCGGTCAAAGCGATTTCATATTTATCTATAAGCTCACAACCCGCGACATATTTTTTGCAAAGCTCAATCGCGGCGGCTTTTTTATCTTTACTGTCGGTATAAGCCTTATCATTTTCAACTGCCGAAAGATAATAATTATATATTTCCTCGTCAACATTTACATTGTTTATTTTAAGAGAGAATCCGCGCGGTGAGCATGCGCATAAATATATCGCGATAACCGAAACAACCAGCAGCAGTGACAATATTTTTCTCATGCAGATACTCCCTTTCCTGTGCGCTTGTTTCATTATATCATTCTTCGGACGGATTTTCAAGGCGTGCTCCCTGATTGTGCGGCGTTGCCTCAATATTTCTGCGCCAATGGAATAAATACTGCTGCGCGATTCCCTCCGCGCCGCTTGTACATTCGGGAAGTCCCTCGGGGTAAAGCTCCGCCATAATTCTGCGAACCCATACGTCAACGGGGAACGCCTCTTTTACTCCAAAGCCGTAAAGCAGGGTACATTCGGCTACCTTCGGCCCCACTCCGCTGATTTTCTGAAGCTCCGCTCTTGCCTCTTCTATGGACATCGTTCCGATTTTTTCAAGGTCAACCGTGCCGTCAGATACTTTTCTCGCCGCGTCAATAATATATTTCGCTCTGAATCCCGACCTGAGCGATGCAAGAGATTCCACACTTTCTGCCGCGATAATCTGCGCTGACGGGAAAGAATAGTCGCAATCGGAAATCCGCTTTCCGAAACCGGCGCATAATCTGTCAATAATTCCTTTTATTCTGGGTATGTTATTGTTCTGTGAGATAATAAAGGAGCAAAGCGCCTCCCAGGGTTCCTGCTTAAGGATTCTTATGCCCGGATATTCCGCTACCGCCTTACTGAGCCATTTATCGGCGCACAGCTTCCCGCATATATCCGCGTAATCGGTATCAAGGTCAAAATATCCACGCCACAGCTTTTCATCGCCGGAATCGACATCTCCGCAGATTACAAGAGAATCGCCTTGAGTATAAACATCAACGCATTTTTCAAAAGCGACCCCGTGCCAGACGTTGTTTTCCTTTTCTCGCCAGCGGAAGCTCTGACCGCAGTCAAGCGTCAGAGCGATATCCAGCGGCTGAATATTGTCTATAACAAGTTTTCCGCGTTTATTTTCCATAATACATCATTCCTCTTTGTCAAGCGGTTTTTATAAAAAATATTAAACAAACTTTCGGCTCGTTTTTGGCTGTTTTTTATACTTTTAAGTCGAAAATACAACAGCGCCGAGATTGTTAAAATCTTAACGAAAAATATGCACAAACAGGTTTTCAACACCAAAATCAAGCAAAATCAAGGCTTTTTTGAAAAGTTATACACATTTTGCACAGAGTTTTGCACAACTGCCGAGTCAAATACACAATAAACACCGTTAAAATAACCAAAAATTTTTATGTCGAAAAAAGGCACAAAATATTAATATAAAATCACGCGGATTTCTGTATAAAACCACAGTATCGAACCAAAAATATAACCGACAAAATCAACGAAAAAGGTGATAAAATGATTCAGGGAGTAAACCACCAGATTGTGGAAATCACGCGCCCGGGCTGTGAATATTTTGAAAGAATTATTTTTTTTATCAAGCCGGAATTTTCTTCTGTAAGTCAGGGCACGCTTCGTGAGCGCGCAAGCTCTATCGCTGAAAAAGCCGGTTCACCTCCGCCCTCAAAAATCAAGGCGGATAAGCTGGCTCTCGCCGGCAAGCTCGCGGCGGCAGCTCTGACAGGCGCGGCGGCGGCGATTATTATTTCTCATTTTGCTTTTTAAGCGGCAGCCTTAATTATGAGCTTCCGCCCTGACAGCCGCTCCGAAACCGCAGAAATCCGCCATTGAGCATATTTCACATTTCGGTCTTCGTGCCACGCAAACTGCTCTTCCGTGAAGAACACAGCGAT
>JAZLLB010000206.1:0-12354 GCA_045597925.1 Acutalibacteraceae bacterium | reverse complement strand
CGGTACATTTATCCCTCCATAATGTATGGAATAAGGGGTGCGAAAATATAGCATAAAATTTGAAAATTTCTGAAATAATATAGAAATTTTTATTTACCCCTCTACCCTCTATGCAAATTCAGAGGCCAAAAAAGGGGGTATGAAACGAAAAGTTTACAAAAAGTTCATATTTAACCGCTAAAAAAGATAAAGTCATCCAAAAATATATAGTTTTATCCCTCTACTTCTTACTGGACATTTTTTTCAAAAGTTTAGGGTTTTTTGAGAAAAAATTTTTTATTTTTAAATATTTCAGCGATTTTACTAAAATATTCCCTCATTTATTAGCACAAAATTTAGTAAAAAGTACATAGATTTTTAAGAGTTTGCAAATTGTCAGCATTTGAAAATCCGAATTATCAGTTTTTACAAATAAAAAAGCCCTTCTCGGATTAACGAAAAGGGCTTATAGTCAAGTATAAATTAACATCAAAAGATGTTGTTGTTATTAAATTTAAGCGTTATGTGTGAACAAACGAGATATTAACTTTGAAATTCGTGCGAATAATTAAATATATATTCAATTTCTGCGGTTTACTTGTCCGGTCATCCTGTTCATCTTGCACTAACATTCGTTTCCAAAAATATCCCCTTCACTTGTAATGCCAATTCAAAGGTAAAGTCGGATTCCTGCCGACAATGCTTCGATATTCATATCAGAAGGCAATGCAATATTTATTTCGCCGTCTGATATTTCTATCTTTTCGGACGAAACGACTTTATTGTTCAGCGGCACTATTACTGGTTCTGATTCGATAATCGACTCTCTGACCTTGCGGAGATGATAGTAGTATGTCTTCACAGATATTCCGTTCTCGTTGCACCACTGCTGAACGGTTAACCCCGACGCTGTACATGCTTCCACCTCTGCTGCCCAGTTCTCAAGCCGCACCTGTTTCTTTACCGCTATTATTTCTTTGCTCATAGTCTTTTCCTCCATATCTGTCTAATCTGCTCCGATTAAGTCTAATCAACTCTATGGACTGCTTAAGACTATTTTAGACCATGTGCTTTTATTTGGTAGATGCAGGATTATTTTGGGGTTACGCTTCAACAACTTTATTAGCTTGTCCTTCGATATTATTTGATTGTTTCTTTGATTGATTAATTCTAATAAGTTCCTGCATAACAGAGACCATCTTTTTACAGTTGAAAATTTTATACATTAATTCTTCAAGTCTTTCTCGTGTATCACAGGAGAAAATATATCCTGTATAATTTCCTGATACGCTTTTAGCTATACTCTCATCGAGAATAATACTAACAGGATAGTTGGATGTATCATATTTTACAAAAAACACACGATATTTGTATTTGTCATACTCAGGAGTATAAAGATAACATTCAAGTTTATGTGTTTCCTGTCCAAATTTACCTAAATCATTTTGTATATCAATTTCTTGCTCACCAGTCTTTAAAGCCCCTATAAGATCTGCAAAATTTTCTTTTTTATATGACATAACATGACCGTCATATGCAACAATATTTCCACAAATAATGCCGTTTGTTTCATCAGACAATTGTTTTAAAATCTCTTTTATAACATCTTCTGGGGCTGTCATATCGATGTCGTTTAAATCCAGTTTGTCAATTAAATTAAATTTCTTTTCCATTAGGTTGTTCCTCCTGTATTTCAAAAATAATTGGTAAGTGATCGCTTATATCTTTGTCTGGATGTCCATTTTCATCCAACAAGTATTTAGATTTAGTTTCTGCAATGATTTTTAAACTATCGTCAATAAATCTTTCTCTTAACGCAGGTCGTATAATTACTTGATCGAAAATATTCCAATATGTATTTATTGAATCGCTACTATTATTATAATATGTTCCATAGGGCTTTTTTATATCTCCCAAAAATCGCCACATTGGATTATAAAACATTGCATATTCATTTCCGGAAATTACTCTCGTCTTTCTTTTCGCCTCTTCATATATTGGTAAACTATGAAAATAGCGAGCATCCAAACAACTTGAATCGTATGGATTGATATTAAAATCACCAACAATTATAGTGTTTTCCGAATTTAAATCTTTTTCAATGGTAGATATTTCTTTTATCAGCTGTTCAATCCTTATTTCTCTTTGTGCCTGATTGTCATGGTATATTTTACTATTTAAATGCGTACAACACAATATATCTTTGCCGTTTATAACTTGTATAGATGTGTGAGTGTCTTCAAATCGACTTTCGACATTATCGATACAGCCAATTATTGTTATTCGCTCACAAGCACAATGATATTTTTTCATTTCAATTCTATATTTGTGAAGTAATTCACATAACAAATTATCAATATCGGCAGCGTATTCAGCTAAAGCCACAACAGAAACATTATTTTCACAAATAATTTCACCAATGGTAGAATTAATCTCTGCGTTTTTATGTGTATTCCAAAATAAGATTCTCAATTCCTGGCAGAACCTCCTTTGTTTTTGTTAATTATATAATTATCAAATCTATATTTAATTATAAATCACCCCCCTTTGAGGTTACGCCCATAGTAAGATCTTTAATAATTATCAGGTATTTTATGTTTGCTATTTGACTAATCCTTAATATGATCAACATATATTACATCAAATTTAAATACTTTTTCAGTATGCACATTGATGTTTAAATTTACAATTTAGCCATGGCACATCAAAATATTGTGATGAAGATCCTTGCGGTTATCCAGTTTTAAGATTAAATGAGCTTAAGAATGGATTTATTGAAAAGCCACAAAAATACTGCCATATAATGTCTGCTGAAGAATTTGAATCATTACGTTTGCATAAAGGCGATGTCGTAGTTATTCGAACAAATGGAAACCCAAATTTAGTTGGTCGGTGTGCAGTGATACTTAAGAATACAAATGTTGCTTTTGCTTCATACTTTAGAGTACGGGCAACACGAACAGTTTTTTCGTCAAAATCAATAGCAAACACATTGTCACGAACGAAATTAGTTTCTTCCGGAATACGCTGTGCTGCAGTAAAACCTTCTCCTTCAGGTAAGTTTTTTTCACGGCGAATGTCTTTCCAAACTTTAAAGATACTGTGAACAGTAAAACCTGAACTTCCGCAAGCAGTATCTATTATTTTATCTTTTACGGTAGGATTCATCATTCTTACGCACATATCAATAACGTATCGTGGAGTAAAACACTGTCCTTTTTCACCCTTTTGAGCCTTGCTCATAAGGTATTCAAATGCATCATCAACGACATCAAGGTTATTGTTGAAAAGCTTTATATCCTGCAACGATGCAACGCATACCGAAAGGTGAGAGGGAGAAATGATATACGGAACCATAGGACGATTTTTGTCCATAATCGCAATATCAGCTCGTTTAACTTCTCTGCCAAAATGAATCGGAAATTCAATTTCAATACGACTTATAGGATAATTATAATCATGGGTCAATTTATAAAGGAACAACTGACGAACAGCTTCTTCCGGTTTCAATACAATGTCTTTGTTCCTAACTTGACATTTAATGTAAGGAGTCTCTTTTCCTCTGACGGTTTTAATAATAATTTCGTTTTCAACAAACTGTTTTGCTTCATCTGAAAACATAGAATCATCATAATTTGTGTTCTTAAAAAGTTCATTGAGTTTCATTATATTTTTGCTCCTTCTTTTTTCAGTCTGATATATCTATCATAGGAAATAATGACATTTTGAGGTTTGCTGTTTTTATTTACAACTACCACGGTATCATTTCTTGAAACCTCCTCAAAAATCTTTGATGCCTTACCTCGTAGAAATTCGGTGGCGGTATGATTTTCAGGAATAATAATTTTATCTTTTTTCGACAAGAAAATAGCCTCCCGAACATAAATTTTTAATATTATAACAAAAGTAATTATTTTTGTCAAATTATTTATTGGAATAAAAGTAATTACTTTATTAATTAAATAAGATGAAAAAATAGCGAAGCCGAAGCTCCGCTATTGATAAGTATTGAATTTTTATCGCTTATATCATCCAAATAGGAACAATCAGATTATCCTTATCAAAAGCACCAAGCTGTTCTGCCATACAGAGAACGGCACTTGTGCCTACCTCAATGGGTGCTTTATCTATTACGCCGAAGGTTTTGATAATACGCTTATCGGGGGTGGCAGTCTTTTTGATTTCAAGAGGACAGAGCTTACCGTCTCCTTCAATAATTACATCTATTTCTTTTGCATCTCGGTCACGGTAATAATAAAGATACGGTTCAAGACCTGAGTTCTGATAGCTCTTCATTATTTCCGAAACGGTATAGTTTTCAAGCAATGCACCGTTCATTGCACCGCTTTCGGCAATTTCAGGTGAAGACCATTTTGTAAGGTAACAGACAAGCCCGGTATCATAAAAATAAACTTTGGGAGTTTTAACGGTTCTTTTCAGCACATTGTTTGAATAAGGGTGCAGTAAGAAAATGATGCCGAGCGTTTCAAGAATATTTGTCCATGATTTTGCAGTCTGAATATCAATGTCTGCATCCTCTGCAAGTGCAGAATAATTTAGAGTCTGTGCAGCTCTTGCGGCCATTGCAGTTACAAAACGATTGAATTTTAATGCATCGATTGTTCCCGACAATTCTCTGACATCACGCTCAATATATGTTGAAATATATGATGAATAATAAACATCTCGGTCATCAAAATTTCCGCTTACTATTCCCGGCATACTGCCTTTCCATATTCTTTCAAACATTTCGGGTGTAGTTACTGTTTTAATTGTTTTGCTTTTATTAACAAGCGTTTCAAAATTTGTTGTAAAAGGTACAGGACTTCTTCCGTCTATTTCACGAGCCGACATAGGTGACATATGAAGCAGAGCTACACGACCTGCCAAAGATTCCTGAACGCCCTGCATCAGTCTGAATATTTGTGAACCTGTCATCCAGAAATCTCCGGGATTGTGGTATTTATCAATATGGATTTTTATATATGTGAACAGTTCGGGAGCATACTGAACTTCATCTATAAGAATCGGCGGTTTATGAAGCTGAAAAAACATAGCAGGGTCATTCTTTGCCATTTCTCTGATATTAAGGTCATCAAGTGATACATATTCACGACCGATGTTTTCTTTTTCGGCAAGCTGTTTGAGCATAGTTGTTTTACCCGACTGTCGAGGTCCGGTTATAAGAATAGCTGAATATGATTTTGACAAAGAAAGAACTTTGTTTTCCAAATGTCGATTGATATATTTCATATTTGCCTCCGAAAAACAAATAAAATTACAGTATAATTATACCCTTACAATTATATTATGTCAATATTAAATTCGGCAATTTTAATTAAAATATAAAAATTTGCCGAAAGGTAAGCAATGAAAAAGCGAAGCCGTTTTCCGAGCTTCGCCTTTTAAACTATTTAATTGATTCAATCAGCAAGCCTAATGCCAGCCGAAATCCGTACTTAAATGCTTCCGCCTCTGCGATGGAGTGCATTTCGTTGACAATATCATCATATTTCACAAGCTGCTCGTTTTGCTCTGTGGTAAAACTTTCGGAGAAACATCCCGACTTTTTGCCATAGAAGAAACCAATTTTTTGAAGTGTAAATTATCGCTTAAAAACTGTTCGGACGGTGCGATATTTCCATACCACAAATCTTCAAGTACAGTCATACATAAATCAGCTCCATATTTACAATTTCCATAGCATGGTTGCGGATATTATTCATTTTCTGTACCCAGAGCATTTGATCCTCGGCTTTGAGCTGTTCTGTAATACATTCATTTTCGGCAAGTTGTTTGACGAGCCGAATAAACATATCATCCGCCTGTTCATTTATATCAGCAAGATATGTCTGCAATGTACCGTTCATCTGCATAATTGTAAAGATTGCTTTATTATGTTCCATAAGATAACGTTTGTGCCGCATACCCCATATGCCGATAGAGCGCTGTTCTTTTTCGGGCGGTAAAACCAAATCGGGTATAAGATAATCTCCCATTTTGGTATAAGTAATATCTGTTTTCGGCATAAATAATCCTCCTTAATTTTGATGACTGAAGTGTATCAGATTCAGGAGAATTTGTTAATTATGCGATTTTTTATGTGGAATTTTTGTTGCTTTTACATAGCAATTTTTGAATCGTATTGGCATACTTTTGGCATACTCGAAAACGGAAAACCTTGATATTACTGGGTTTTTGGGGCGTTGAATCCACCCTCTCCCACCAGGATAGGACAAAGCTTTGATACAAAGTTTTGTCCTTTTCTTTTGCTCAAAAACCTTGATAAATAAGGGTTTCTGACGATTCGGCTTGAAAGACCACCTGTCTTTGTAGTGTCTGTATAGTATATACTATATATCTACTTGTTACGATTTCTTTTATCTGTAACAAGTAAATATCTGAAACCGTAAGCTATGACAATATCATCACCCCTTCAAAATAGAGAAGGGGTGAAAATTTTTCTCTTGACAGCAGAACAAATGTTCGATATAATGGCACCAGAATGGAAAGAGAGGTGTATTCGTATGTTGGAATATGCAGAAATATTACGGCAGAGCAAGCTGAACAGAGAACGGCGCGAGGTGGTTCATTATCAGAGAGTATGTGTTTCCGTTACCATCAATTTCGGTGTCGCCGATAGCACAGCATAACTCAACGGGTCTGCTTTCTTCCTGTGCTTTGAGCCAGGCGTATATGTTTACGCTGACATCAGCTTTGGATAAATCCTTACCGTGAAGACCTCCGCCTGTTACGCTGTCAGCCATGTCGCTGCCGAGCTTTCTGTTTGTTGCGCCTGTGTCAACATCGGTGCCTCCCGTCCAGTCACCGAGAGGGTTTATAACCGCGTCGGGGTAGACCTCTTTAAGTTTCGCCGTATCAACATTACTCTGGCAGATAATCAGCTTGTCACCGTCAATAATGTACTTGCCGTCAAAGGGCAGAGTCATATATAGGCTCTTTAGGTTTGTGATTTAGATTTTTCATACGCTGAATAAATGAATGGAGTTCTTTGTTTGTACGTATTTTTTCGGAGAGCGTGTATTCGCCATCCAATCTTAAATGTTTTATTTTTTCGACTATTGCATTGTTTTTTTCAGCGGACGAAAGTACTTGCTCTGGATCAGATGAAAAAATACATATTTGAAAGTTTGATTCTACTGTTTTGCAGATTCTATCGAAGTGATCTGTATAAATACGATGTGATTCATCTACAAGAATAAAGCTATATTTTTCTAAAGTGAAATTGGGATTTTGAAACTTTTCGACAGGAATAATATCAAGGGTTTTGATACTTTCATTGATTTTTATCTGCCCAGGGGATATCTTGCCACAATGAACGATCGGTTACACTTTGCAGGGAGATTATTACATTCCTGATTTTACATTACCACCCGAAACGGACAACCGCCCTATTGGTGTATGGGGCAGACGGCACAGAGATTATCTTAAAAATCACCGCAAAGCAATTTATTCAATTATGCTTATGGATAACACTTTACACTCTTCCTGTGCTGTACATATCTGTTATGAGTTTTTCTCGAAAAATATATCTCCGTCTTCTGTTGAAGCTCTTATTTTAAAACATCTTCTGCCTGTTCGTTGCAACTCGTCAAATCCGAGAAAAGTTACAACCAAAAATACTGTGAGCTTCCTGTATAGAATAGCATAAGTTACTGTATTTTTAAAGACATTTGACTGACTTTTTTGTCGGTCTTGTTTTTCTACTTTAAACAAAAAAAGAAACATTAATTTCTGCTTTTTCGCTTACTTTTAATGTTTCTTACTTTTTTGTTGTTTACTAACTTAATGATATTGAGCCGAAGCTGTGCCGAAAAATATAAAGCTCCAATTGCTACCACACAACTTTTCGGAAACACATACAAGTATACGAAAACAGAGCCTATATTTTTACCAAAGGATAAAAATATACACCTGTATGTCATTTCCGTGTTAAGTTGTTGTTTGGTATGCTTATATTTTAGCATATAATAAAAATTAAATCAATATAAAAGTTTCGCTGTTTTTCGACAAACCGTTGAAAATGTGACTGACGTATGATATTATTTTTTCGGAGATGGTGCGCGATATGAAAAAATACAGCGGGATTTTTTCCGAAATCAGAAGCCGGGGAGGAATACCTTCGCTTTATATAAACGGAGAAGCTTTTCCGTCCGCGGCGTACATGACATATTTTGAGCGGTTCAATGATTACCGTAATTTCGCTGACGCGGGTTATCGCTTTTTTTCCGTTCCTGTTTTATTCGCCGGCAGGTGGATTAACGCCGCCGCCGATACTCCGCCGTTTAAAAAAGGAATTTTTGATGCCGAAGATTCGCCGGATTTCTCACTGTTTGATGAATCAATTGAAAAAATTCTCGCCGCCTGTCCGAACGCGTATATCTTCCCGAGAGTCAACATAAGTATGCCTTTGTGGTGGGAAAACGAAAATCCCGATGAAGTGAACATTAAAGAGGACGGCACTGTTTGCAGAGAATCAATGTATTCTGAAAAGTGGCGCGCGGACGCCGCAGAAATGCTCAGGGAATTTGTTGATTATGTGAACGCTTCAAAATACGCGCCGCACATCGCGGGTTATCAGATTGCGGGAGGAAACACTGAGGAATGGTTTCACTTTGACGGCAGTGCGGGGTACTGCAGAAACGCCGAAAAAGGCTTTAACGCATTTCTCGAAAAATATTATCCCGAATCTGATTTCAAGGGACTTCCCGATTTAAACGGGCTGAAAAATCCGGGCTGTTATCATAATGACGGACAGCTTGCCCGCTTTCTTGAATACGCGAGCTTTGCCGTTGCTGACGCTGTGGCATTTTTCGCTTCTGTTGTGAAGCGGGAAACGGGCGGCAATGTGGTTGTAGGTACGTTTTACGGCTACTCTCTTGAGGTAACAAACCCGCTTTACGGAACACACGCTCTCAGGATTCTTCTTAACGATAAAAACATTGATTTTATCTGCTCACCGTGTTCTTATATCGGCACAAGAAAGGCGGACACTGACTGGACTGAAATGTTCCCCGCGGATTCTGTCAGACTCCACGGCAAAATGTGTTTTCAGGAATGTGATATCAGAACAAATTTAACCAGGCTTTTATATGAGAAAGACCCCGCGCTTGACCCCGATAAACACTATACTTCTTTTATCTGGCAAGGCCCGGAAACAAAAGAGGAATCAATCGCGAATATCCGCAAGGCGTTCTTCCGTCAGCTTATAAAGGGCAACGGCTTTTGGTGGTTTGATATGTGGGGCGGCTGGTTTTCAGACAGTGAAATCATGAACGAGATGAATCTTTATAAAAAGATTTATTCCGAAAGCCTTAAATATGCCAACAGAAAAGCAAAAACGGAAATCGCTGTTTTTATTGACGAAAGCTCGTATAAATATATGACTGACTGCTCACTGAGAAACGCTGTCTACAATCAGCGTGAAGCACTCGGTCTTATGGGAACGCCGTATGATATTTACGATGTGTTTGATTTTGAAAGTGTATATAAAAATTACAGGGCAGTCATTTTTATGTCGCAGGCTGAAACTCAGCTCATGAAAAAAGCCGTTTCATTATGCACAGAAAAGAAACTTCCGTACATGATGTCAACGGAGGAGAAAAATAATTTTTCCATCAGCGAGCTTAGAGCGTTCTGCGAATCAAATTCCGTTAAAATTTATTGTGAAACAAATGATATTGTTTACATAAATGATAACTGTATTTCAATTTATGCGGTAAGCGGCGGCGAAAAAATTATTAATCTTGACGGTAAAAAAAGCATCAGGAAAATTATTCCCGATGAAAAAGAATTAACCGTTTCGGATACAATAAAAATCAGCATGAAAAAAGGAGAAGCGGTTCTCTTCAGCACGAAATAAAATATAAAAGGAATGAAAAAAATGAACAGGAAATACAATCATACAATAGTAATAGGAATTGACGGGATGGGAAATTTTAACCGCAATGCGGACACACCCAATATTGACGCTCTTTTTAAAAACGGAGCCGTTACCTACAACGCGCTTTCAATGGATCCCACAATCAGCGCGGAAAACTGGGGCGCGATGCTTATAGGCTGTAATCCCGCCGTTCACGGGCTGACAAACAGCATTGTCGGCAGATACGAATACAAAAACAGAGACCTGCCCACGGTTTTCACACGTATCCGCAGAGAATACCCAGACGCGTATCTCGCGTCATGCACCAACTGGGACCCGATAAATTTCGGCATAATTGAGCACGATGTCGGTGTCGATTTGATTGACGCTGAAAGCGATGAGCTTCTTTGCGGAAAAATCGAAAAGGTAATTGAAAAAAAGCCGGATTTTCTTTTTATTCAGTTTGATGATGTTGACGGCGCGGGTCACAAAAAATGGTACGGAACTCAGGGGCATCTTGAGCAGATAGAAATTACCGACGGCTATGTGGGCAGAATCGTTGAGGCGTATAAAAAAGCGGGGATTTTTGACGATACCCTGTTTATCTGCATCGCCGACCACGGCGGAATAAGAGGAGGTCACGGCGGCTACACAAAAGAGGAAAGAACGGTATTTTTCGCCGCGTCGGGCAAAGGAATTGAGAAAAGCGAAATGGACTTCGCTCAGACGAAGGATATCGCCGCTCTGGTGCTTTACGCTTTCGGAATTGATACTCCGGAGTTTAACCGAAACGGATTTTCCTCGCAGGTTCCCGATAATATCTTCACCGAAAGAAAGAATGATTATATTGCACCGTCGCCCGCGGCAAACAATATAAAAACAAGAGAAACTCCCGCGTTCAGAAGCGAAAACGGTCTTACCGCGTTCTTCCCCGAGGAAAAAATAAAGCTCGCCATGTTTTTTGATGACGAGATAAAAGACGAAACGGGTAAAAATAAATTTACGGAACACGGTCACGTGAAATATTACAGCACCGGCGTTTACGGCGCGAGGGCCGAGTTCGGCGCGACAGGCTGCGCTTCAACAGACGATTTAAAGCTCGGCAAAAACAGTTTTACCGTTGCGTGCTGGCTGAAGCTTGACAATACCCTTGACGAGGAGGTCTGCGTATGCTCAACTCAGGACTGGTTCTGGCAGAGAAGACGCTCAAAGGGCTTCACGCAGGTATTTGCCGACGGAGACACAAGATTTTCCGTTGCGGACGGAGAGAAACGCTTCGAGCTTGTGACCCCGTATCACGATGATGTTTCCGAGGGCTGGATTCACACTGTTTCCGTTTACGACAGAGAGCGGAAGGAGCTTCGTATTTATCACAATTTTAAGCTTGTGAGAGTCTGCGCGTTTGATGACAGATATCTTTGCGATATGGACAATCTGCCGTTTACAGTCGGTAACGACGCGGCTCAGCAGCACAACGACAAATATTTTAATTTTATTTTTAATATGGACGACCTGTTCATTTTTGACGGCGCGTTCACAGCCGATGATGTTGAAAAGCTGAAAAAATATTACAGAATATAAAAACAGTACCGCGCGATTACAGATATACGCTTTAGCTGAATACTATTCGCAAGCGGTATAACTGACTGCGCGGTATTTTTTAACATATCAGTTTAAAATAAGCCTCAGTTAAGTCCTCTTTCGTCAAAATCAAATACTGTCTGAAGCGCGATTTCAACGCCCTTTGCTATGGCTCAGAATTTGCCTATATACAGTTTATCGCCGATAAAATCATAGTGATGCGTAACGTGTTCCTCAAATCTGTCCGCACCGTTAATATCATCATAATACGTGAAATCCCCGATGATTATATTGGGGTTTCTGATTATATTTTTTATATAACAGAGACTCGGAATATTCGGATTAGGAAAAGCCATGTTCGGGTCGGAAGCCATAAAATCACATCCTGTATTGCGCAGTATTGTTTTAACTTATGCTAAAAAACAACGACGGAAAATCCCGCCGCTGATTTTTATTTTTATTCAATCCGCGTGCCTTAATTTGAGGTGTTGCCTTTAATCCGCGGGCAGCCAGAAGCTGTTTCCGTATATATCCGTAATTCTGTACATCGCGCTGATATCTTCTGCGTCAAGCGCAAGATTCGTGAGCTTCAGACCGCTTTCGGGAACCTTGAATTTATCGCCGAGTGTGCAGCTGTCATAATAATTACCGTCGAGGTCGTAATAATCGCAGAGAAGTTCCAGCTTGTCGCCCGCCTTAATTTCAATGCAGCCCTTTGCCTGAACATCAACGGTGTTGTTTTCATACATCGGATACGCGCCTGTAATAACGCCTTCCGGGTTGTCATCGTCAAATATAACCTGAAGATTTACAAATTCCTTATTGAGAAGCGCGGGAATTCTGCCGACTGTTTTCCAGCTGCCGTCTGCCTGCTGAGTGTCTGAAACAAGATAATACGCGCAGACCTTGCC
>JAZLLB010000205.1:0-12650 GCA_045597925.1 Acutalibacteraceae bacterium | reverse complement strand
GACATTAGTTGATTCTATGCCGTTAGATGAGTTCAAAGGCGTCATCAAACAAATAGGAACGATTCCTGAATGCATTGAACCTGATTCCTCAGCTGAAAAGTTATATTCGAAAGCCTCAGATATAGTACTTGCCAAATGCTTCAGATGTCTTGGACTGGCTTCGCGTGCTATAGACGAAAGAGCTGACAGTGCTGATATAATAGCTGAAAGTCAAGAGGGAAAGTATAGTTTAGTTGCCGATGCAAAATGCTTCAGATTAAGCAGAACCGCAAAAAACCAAAAAGATTTTAAAGTAAGCAATCTCAGTGATTGGCGAGGCTCTGAAAATGAGTACGCTGTATTAGTGTCACCGTATTATCAATATCCGCAAAAGACCAGCCAAATATATTCAAAGGCTTTAGAAAATAATGTGTGCCTTATTTCGTGGGAACATTTATCAATACTTATTGATCATGACGTTAGGGAAAATGATATACTTTCGCTTGAGACACTTTGGAACTCATCAAAAATGATAGCAAGAGATAAATCTCTTTCGTTTGCAAATTCAAAGCAATGTTTTTTGCCTAAAATGAACAGTTTTGTCGCAAAAAAGATTGGACTGACAGACAAGGATTTTTTGCTGATTCTGAATAAATATAAAAAAATAATAATTAACAGAAGTATATACGAAAAAGAGTTTTGGGAAGAAAAGCAAAATTTAATTCAATCTTATACAAAAGAACAAGCTATTGAAGAGCTGCTAAAATCCATGAAACTTCAAGAAAAGATTGATGTTATAAATAAATATATAGAAAAACTGTCCCGAGAGGTATTGTATGAACAGAGTTGAATTAGGAGATTCTTTAGAGCTGATAAAAACAATATCTGATGAATCTGTACACTTAATTGTATCTGATATTCCGTATGGAATAAATTATGAGGAATGGGATGTTCTTCATAATAATACAAATAAGGCTTTGCTGGGTGCTAGCCCTGCACAGGAAAAATCAGGTACGTTATTTAAAACTCGTGGTAAACCTTTAAACGGATGGTCTCAATCTGACAAAAATATTCCCAAAGAATACTATAACTGGTGTTCTAAATGGGCTTCGGATTGGCTTCGAGTTTTAAAACCCGGAAGCAGTTGCTTTATATTTGCAGGTAGAAGAATGGCTCACAGATGTATTTGTGCTATGGAAGATGCAGGCTTTATTTTCAAAGATATGATTTCATGGGAAAAAGATTCCGCCGCTTACAAAGCACAAAGAGTTTCCAGCGTTTTTGAACGCCGTGGTGATGTAGAGAATAGTGAAAAATGGAAAGGTTGGAAAGTTGGAAATTTAAGACCGCTTTTTGAACCTATTCTTTGGTTTATGAAACCATATCCTATAGGAGGAACGCTGACTGATAACATAATAGAAAATGGAGTAGGTGCTTTTAATGAATTAAAATTAAAAGAGCTTACAGCACTTAATCAAGGACTTGAAGTTTGTTCCAATATAATAAAGGTTCATACAGAAAAAACGGATCGAGGACTTCATCCTACACAAAAAGCCATAAAACTTATGGAAATTCTGATTTCACTTACAACAACAGAAGGACAAACGGTTTTAGATCCGTTTTGTGGATGTGGTACAACATTGTTAGCTGCAAAAAAGTTAAACAGAGAATATATTGGATTTGAAATAAATGAAAATTATTACAATACTATACTGTCGAGATTGAATAGTTAAGAATAATTATTGGTTTTTACTATTGCTAAGGTCGGAGGAAATGGCTCAGGCGATGAGAGATATCGGCGATTTCTTAAGCACATATCATCAGGACTGATAACTGAAAAATTTTCGCGGGGTACGGCTTGCCGTACCCCGCGGTGCTGTTTTACTAATAATCAAAATTTAAATTAAGCATTTTTCTTGTAGCTTTTTTTAAGAATCATAGGCGTAACGAAGCTTGAAACAATAATCAGCATGAGTATAAACGGCATAATTGCCGAATTTATCATTCCGTTTTCAACACCTTTCTGCGCGCAGACCAGCGCAACCTCGGCTCTTGCCATCATGCCTATGCCGACACGCAGGGAATCTTCCGGTGAGTATCTGCACAGAAGCGACGCACCCGCACAGCCTAAAACCTTGCCCGAAAGACCAGCGAGAATAAAGCAGATGCCGAAAAGTATCATGCTTGTATTGATTGAGTTAAACTTGACCGTCATGCCTATATTAGCAAAGAAAACAGGCGTGAAAATCATGTAGCTTATGATATCTGTCCGTCTGTCAATATAGTTTGACTCGGGATTTCTTGAAAGGAAAAGACCCGCGGCGAACGCACCCGTGATATCCGCGACGCCGAACCATTTTTCACTGGCGTACGCGAAAAAGAAGCATGTCGCCATGCCGAATATAGGAAGGAGCCTGTGATGCGGGTATCTTTTTTCAACAAGCTGCATTACCTGCTTCGCGCTTGTGCCGAAAAGTCCGGCCGCAACAAAGAAAAGCACTGTCATGAGGACTACTTTTAAAGGTGACTGTGCCTGACCGTTTGTTCCTTTCATTGAAATTACAAACGAAAGAACTATTACGCCGATGATATCGTCAATTATGGCGGCGGCGATAACTGTTGTGCCGACCTTTGAGCTTAATTTTCCCAGCTCCTTGAGCGTTGCAACCGAAACGCTTACAGATGTTGCGGTGAGAATTACGCCGTAAAACAAATTGTCAAGAAGTATGTCTCTCCCTGTCGAAAATCCGCCGTTGAAAAGGCACGCTACAATAAATCCCAGACCCATTGGTACGATAACTCCCGCTGCGGTAATCACCATTGCGGGTGCTCCGATGGATTTTATCTGCTTAATGTCTGTTTCAAGACCCGCTGAGAACATTATGAGAATAACGCCCAGCTTCGCTATAAAGCCTATGCCCTCCATTGACGTTTCTGTCAGAATCTCCTGACCCGGGATATAATTCACAAGACCGATAAGCACGCCCGCGAGAAGCATTCCCACAACCTGCGGCATATTGATTTTCGCGGCTGCCTTTGATAAAAATTTTGATGTTGCCATTATAAGCGCAAGCGGCAACAATACGCTGTAATATTCCATTTGCCGAACCTCCAAAGCCAAACTAAATTTTAACGCTTTGAGATGTTTTGGTCAAGAATAAATTTGTACAAAATACAGCGTTTTTGAAGGATTTTTTTGTAATGTGAATTTTTTTATCGGTTTTGCAGATAATAAAACGAAAAGAAGTTTTTTTGTTATATAGTATTTTTTATATTATTTTGTGCAATTTATCAATATATTTTTTGATTTAAGAATAAAATGAAGATTTTATAATCAAAATGCACAAAAATAAATGCGATTTATTTTAAAAGCAAAGTACATTTTTATGTTGTATTTTTATTAAGACTGGTATAAAATAGTATCAGAACTTAAAAGGGGGACTATTATGACCGGCAAGGTAACTAAAAAACAGATGAAAGAGCTTATTGAAGCAAAGCTTTCACATAATTTCGGCGTAACACCTGATGATGCCGAGTATGAGCATTTTTATAAGGCGATTGCCCTTATCACACGTGATATGATGGTTCAGGGCAGAAAAACATTTTATGAAAATTATAAAAAGTCGGATTCCAAAAAGGTGTATTATCTCTGTATGGAATTTCTTATGGGACGTTCGCTCAAAAACAACCTTTACAATCTCAATCTTACAAATACTGTCACGTCTGTTCTCAAGGATTACGGCGTAAGCATCGAAAGGCTTTATGACTGTGAGCCTGACGCCGGTTTAGGCAACGGCGGATTGGGCAGACTTGCCGCGTGCTATCTTGACGGACTCGCAACTGACGGATACTATGCGACCGGCTATTCGATTATGTATGAGTACGGTATTTTCCGTCAGAAGCTTGTTGACGGCTGGCAGACCGAGCTTCCCGATTTCTGGCTTCCGGGCGGCGACATCTGGCTTGTTCCCCGTGAAGATGAGGCGGTTGATATCAGCTTCGAAGGCTGGGTTGAGGATCATTGGGATAATGCCTATCATTCGGTAACAATGCACGATAATAAAATTGTAAAGGCGATTCCGCATGATATGTATGTTGCTGGCAAAGACGGCAGGGGAGTCAGTGTACTCCGTCTCTGGAGCGCAAAAGCCCCCGGACTTGACATGGATATGTTCAATCAGGGTGATTATATGCGCGCCATGGAGCAGAACGCTATGGCGGAGGTTATCAGCAAAATTCTTTATCCCGCTGACAATCATTCAGAGGGTAAATCTCTTCGCTTAAGGCAGCAGTATTTTCTTGTTTCCGCTTCTGTTCAGGATATTGTCAACAATCACCTGCGTCATTACAGAACTCTCGAGAATTTCGCGGAGAAAAACGCGATTCATATAAACGATACTCACCCCACGCTTGCGATTCCCGAGCTTATGAGAATTTTCCTTGACGAATGCGGCTACAAGTGGGACGACGCGTGGAATATAGTTAAAAACACAATCGCGTACACAAACCATACCGTTATGGCTGAAGCTCTTGAATGTTGGCCGGAGGATTTGTATAAGCGTCTGCTCCCGAGAATTTATCAGATTACAAAAGAAATTGACAACCGCTTCCGTTCATTTGTATGGAACGCCACGGGTGACGCGGATAAGGTCGAGAGAATGGCTGTTATTTCAAACGGAGTTGTCAGAATGGCAAATCTCTGTGTAGCGGGAAGTCACAGCGTAAACGGTGTTTCGGCTCTTCATTCGCAGATTATCAAAGACAGTGTGTTCCATGATTTCTATACAGTAACCCCTGATAAATTCAAAAACGTAACAAACGGCATTGCTCACAGACGCTGGCTCTGTCAGTCAAATCCCGAGCTTACCGAATATCTTACAAAGACAATCGGCGGCGATTTTGTATATGACGCGGCAAAACTCGAAAAGCTCGCGAAATTTGCCGATGACGCGGAGGCTCTCAAAAAACTTGAGGAAATAAAGCTCAGCAACAAGAAAAATCTTGCTAAGCTTGTTAAAAAGACAAACGGTATCGACCTTGACGTTAACTCGGTTTTTGATGTCCAGGTAAAGAGACTTCATGAATATAAGCGTCAGCATCTGAACGCTTTCAATATTATTTCAAAATATCTTGCCATTAAAGAAAATCCCGACGGAGATTTCAAGCCGCACACTTATATTTTCGCGGCAAAGGCTGCTCCGGGCTATTTCATGGCTAAAAAGATTATCAGCTTCATCTGCGCTGTCGCCGACCTTATCAACAACGATCCCGATGTAAGAGACAGAATCAAGGTTGTTTATCTTGAGGATTACAATGTAACTCTTGCCGAAAAGCTTATGCCGGCGGCTGATATCAGCGAGCAGATTTCACTTTCGGGCACAGAAGCGAGCGGTACCAGCAATATGAAGCTCATGATAAACGGTGCTGTTACTCTCGGGACGGAAGACGGAGCGAATGTTGAAATTCATGAGGCTGTCGGTGACGAAAATATTCTTATTTTCGGAATGACAACTCCTGAGGTCAGCAGCCTCAAGCGTGACGGATACACTCCCATGAGCTATTATCAGAATAACGCCGAAATCAGAAAGGTAATTGATTTCATTAACAGCGGAATCAACGGAAGGACTTTCCCCGAAATCGGCTCGACAATCGTTCACCATGACCCGTATATGGTTCTTGCTGATTTTGCCGATTACAGAAGAATTCAGCAGGAAGCGGAAAATATTTATTACAACGACAGAAACCGCTGGAACAGAATGATGCTTATGAATATCGCGAAAGCCGGCAGATTCGCGGCGGACAGAGCGGTTGATGAATATGCGCGGGATATATGGCATACCCAAAAAACTGAAACAAAATAATCGGGCAGTCTTGTGCTTTCGGCGGCTTGTTGACGTAATTTACTGTATTGCAAAAAAATCGGTATACAGAGACGTATCGGTGAATTACAAAAAACTATACGCTGAGTAAGGGCAGCACGGAAACAGAAAAATTTTGCGCCGTTTCTTAATTGAAGCGGCGTAATTTTTAATGAGAAATTACTTGAAGCTAAGAAACCGATATGATACAATAAAACTGCTGAAGAAAGGCGGAAAAATATGCTTAAAAATTAAAAAGCCTGATGATAATGAATTAAAAGGGTTTACAGGCGGCAAAGTCAGGAGATTCAAAAATGAACATTGATGCAGATTTAATCAGTCTTATTAAAAAAGTATATGAAAATGTTGACCATTGCATAGGATATCCGATTTGTCAATTCCCGAATGTGTCCGGGTTCGGTGAATGGTACACAAAGACCGGACTTTGTGATATTGGTATCAATAATGCGGGAAATCCGTATGATGATGAACAATATGTATTAAACTCGGTGAAAATTGAACAGCATGTAATCCAAGCCGCTGCGTCATGGTACGGTATTCCGAAAGGACAGGAATGGGGCTTCGTTACCAACAGCGGAACAGACGGGAATATGCACGGCATCTATTACGGCACGAAAAAGCTTCAGGCGGAAACAGGAATGCTTCCGATTGTCTATGTTTCCAAAGAAGCGCATTATTCTTCTTTCAGGCTGTGTGATGTCCAGAATCTTGAGGTCAGACTGATTGATTATGACAAACAGGGCAGTATGAATCCTGAATGTTTAAGAAGAAATATTGACCCTGCCAAACCGGCATTGCTGGTTATCGCGATTGGTTCCACCTTTATGGGGGCAACAGACAATCAGACGGAAATCCGGAAAGTGCTGGAAGAGGTAAAACCGATTGCTGTTTATAAGCATCTTGACGCCGCTTTGTTCGGCGGATATTTACCGTTTACGGAATATAAGGATATCGTCAGCATGGAGAAGCAGGGCTATGATTCGATCGCAATCAGCGGACACAAATTTTTCGGCATTGATGAACCTTGCGGTTTATTCCTGAGCCGAAGGGATGTTCTGGATGCTCAAAAAGCATACAAAGTGCCTTACCTTCATAATGATATGCCGCTTATCAGCTGTTCCAGAAACGGATTAACCCCTTTGAAATTTTATTGGGTTCTTAAATATATCGGATATGACGGTTTTGTACGTGAAGCACAGTCAATGCTGGAAAATACGAATTATCTCCAGCGGAAATTCGATGAAATTAATTATCCCGCATGGCATATGCCTTATAGTAATACAGTGTTTTTTAAGCGTCCGGCAGAATGGATTCGAAAAAAATATATGCTCGCTGAGGGTTATCTCCCGGAATACGGCGGGGAGCTTTGCCATATCGTTGTGATGCAGCATGTGAATAAAAATATTATTGATGAGTTTATCGGAGATTTGTCTGAGTCATTATGCTGAAATACAGTTCAGAATTGCCAGACTAAAACTGTATCGGGTTTTTCCCAGAAATCAACCGTTAATCTCTTTTGAGTGCAGTTAACTGAAATTGATAATGCCGTTGTCCAGATATTTGAGTTATCTCTCAACGGCTTTTCGTTTCCTTTGTAATATTCTTCCAGCGTATCCCTTATTCCGGAATGCTTATAGTAGTCAATTAAGCCTTTCTGAAGCTCCTCAAAATTGGCGTCATCAGATGCCCAGTACAGACCGCTTCTGCTTAAATATTCATTATATAAAGCCGCTTTTCCCTCATCGCCTCTCAACGGCTGATTATTTTTAATTCTATCTGAGGCCTCTTTATAGCTTTTCACAAGTATAGCTTCTGCCGTTGGATTTTCGGCATAAATATCAACATATCTGTTTTCTTTGTTAACCGGAATCAGGTTAACATTATCGCTTCTCCAGTCAAGAGACGGGTTCCCGTCCTTATCTGAAAATTGAATATGCCCGTGTGAGTCTCTTTTTGCGTATTCGACGTTAAGAATTTCATTTCTCCACATTATTTTTTTCATTAATTGAGCCATATCTTCTTCAGTCTGAATCTGATTAATACGTTCAATGCCGAATTGAAGCCTTCCGTAACCGGACTGTCCTTTTGAAAGTACATTCCATTTCGGAGTAACATAATAGTTTCCCTGACCGTGCTGATAAGGAAGATACATTATTTCATTGCGGGCAATTTCAATCAGTCCGTATTCACCCGAAGCGTCTCCGATCATAAAGCAAAGGTTCCAGCCGGATGCAACCGTTTCATCAAGTAAAGTGTAAACACTGATGTAATTGCGGATATAATTTAAAGCCTCTTGAACGGTGGCACAGTTTGAAGCCACGACAAACGGAAGTGATATGGTGCAGATTCTGTTTGGAGAATCGGGATTAGTTCCGCTGCAAATCATATATTCTTCATAAGCTCTCATATTGTATTCAAGATAGAGTCCTTTTTCATTGAATGAATCAGACGCAAGCAGAGGAAGAGCGTTGTAGTATTCTTTATTAATTTTTCCGTTACTGAGTAACGCTTCATAGGTTTCACCTTCGGTGAATAGTTCATCGTAGGTGAAATTTATTGTTTTATACTTAAATCCGCCGACGGGATTTACATGTGTGATATAACACGGAAATTGTGAAACGGTTAAGTCAAGGTTTCTTCCGATTAAAACATCGCCGTTTTTTGCCCGGGTTCCCAATGCGGAGCATCCGCCGGCGGGAAGCTTTGACCATTTGTCATAGCGTTTATTTGAAAACGCAAGAGCCGTGTCAAAATCAAAACGGGTATGCTCATCAACATCAATGACGTAATTCCCTAAATCTGTAAAGTTACCGTAGTGTCTGTTGACAATGTTCCATTTATATGAAGCACCTTTTTTATATCCGCTTTTACCGTTGTACGCAGATAATGATAAAGCGCTGATGAGTAATAACGCCGATGAATGCATTTTCTTCTTTTTCATAGCTGATGCTTCCCTTCCTGACAGAGTGCATTATTAATATATTTTGAATCTCTGTCAAAAATGCCTTAAAAATCAAGGGGCTGTGACGAAACGAAGAAGTTTCACCACAGCTCTTTTTCCTTAGTTTTTTAATTTTAGTGAAAAGAAAATATTGAAAATATACAGCTTCCACGGGGTACAGCACCGTGAAGAAAATTTATTTCACAAATTTATTCGCGAAGGCGATGATATCCGCCGCAACTTTATCACGGTCAAGTTCATTGAGAATTTCGTGCCTGTCGCCCTCATAAAGTTTGATTTCTGTTTTTTCGTGCCCCGTTTCCTTAAGCATATCATAAACCTTTTTAACACCCTCGCCGTACGCGCCGACCGGGTCTTCCGCACCGGCGACAAGGAGAATAGGCAGCTTTTCAGGTACTCTCTGCGCCCATTCTTTTTTTGAGACATAATTTAAAGCACTGAAAAGGTCACAGTAGCCTGCTGTGGTGAACATAAATCCGCAGTATTTATCCGCGATATATTTATCGACTATGTGTTCATCTTTCGTCAGCCAGTCAAAGGGAGTCCTGCCCGGGCAGCGTTTGTTGTACGTTCCGAACGCCATTTTGTCAATGAGCTTGCTGCGGTACATAACGCCATTAGCTTTGCCGATTGCTTTGGCAACGGCTATACCCATTGCGGCGGCGGGATTGGGTCCGCCTGTGCCGCAGTAAACCGCCGCGTCAATGTCAGTGTAGCGTGCGGTGTAGGCTCTGCATATGAATGAACCCATGCTGTGACCGAAGACAATAAACGGTATATCGGGAAATTCTTTTTTTGCGATTTCAGTCACACTGCGCATATCCTCGACCAGATTCTTCCAGCCGTCTTTTTCACCGAAGAAGCCGAGCATATCATCGCTTTTTACCGAGAGCTTATGACCGAGATGGTTATTGATAAAAACGGCGTAGCCGGCATCGCATAGCTTTTCGGCGAACCAGTTGTAGCGGTCGCAGTGTTCAGCCATACCGTGAGCTATCTGAAATACCGCTTTGACCTGTCCGTTTTCAGGCAGATAACATCTGACGTGAATGTCGCTTAAATCAGAAACGGATTTGAATGAATACTTTTTGATAACGCTCATAAAAAAACTCCTTGCTTTATTTTTTATAACTCCGCTTCAATTTTATTATGTTCGATTTGTTTTGTCAATAAAAAATGCCGAAGAAGCTGATATACTTCCCCGGCAGTGAGTAATTTTATACATCTTTATTTTGTCATAATCTTTGATAAAAGAGAGTTAACGAGGTCACCCCACGGAAGCTTGTTGAAAAATTCAGCGAACGAGGTGAAGAAGTTTATAAATACCTCAAATACGGAATTGATAATATCCATTGATTACACCACCTTTCAAATAAAATAATATAAAAATTAGTAGTTTATGATTTTATGTATTCACTAACCGATATTATTTTAATCCTTTTCGGACGATTTGTCAATAAAAAAATGCCGAAGATGCTGACTTGCTTCTTCGGCGTGACTAATGTGCAGCGATAATAAGGGTTTTGATTAGAGTTTGGGTATAACATCGATAATAGCGTTAATTAAATCTGCCCAGGGGAGTGCGATAATAAGACTGTTTAACGCTGAGAAAAGGGAAGCTGCTCCATCCAACAAAATATTGTAAAATTCCATTCCTTTCACCACCTTTCCAAGGGAAATTTATGTTAATTTTTTGTTGAAAACCAATTAAGATACTCACCGCTCAAAACGGCACCGGCACAGCGGATTCCGTCAACCGCGGACGAAACAATTCCGCCAGCGTATCCTGCTCCTTCGCCGCAGGGATAAAGTCCTCTGAGACTGATACTCTGATAATACTCATCACGCAGAATCCTCACAGGTGAGGAAGAGCGGGTTTCGGGAGCGGTAAGCACAGCATCGGGACGGTCAAAGCCTTTAAGCTGTGTGCCCATTTTGACAATGGCATCTGCCATGATATCAGTAACTTTTTCAGGAAGAACCTTTCTTATATCGCCGGGTCTGACTCCTGTCGGGCAGGTGGGTTCAATGTCACCGAGAACGGTGGACGGCCTGTTTTTAAGGAAGTCACCCACAAGCTGAACCGGCGCAGAGTAGTCTGCCCCACCTTCAATAAAAGCATTATACTCTATTTTTTGCTGAATGTCAAACCCTGAAAGAGGAAAATTATTTCCGAAATCCTCGGGTTCGATTCCGACAAGCAGAGCGGAGTTGGAATTTCTGCCGTCACGGGCGTGATAGCTCATTCCGTTGACTACAACCGTGTTTTCTTCGCTGGCTGCCGCGACGACCGTTCCTCCCGGACACATGCAGAATGTGTACGCGCCTCTTCCGCCCTGAGGATGACACGAAAGCTTATAGCTCGCCGCACCGAGAGCGGGGTGACCTGCATAGTCGCCGTATTGAGATTTATCTATCATTTCTCTGGGATGCTCTATTCTCGCGCCCACGGAGAAAGGCTTCTGCATCATTTTAATGCCTTTGTTATACAGCATTTCAACAGTATCCCTCGCGGAGTGACCGACGGCAAGAATAAGGGCGTCGGTTTCAATGTCATGTTTTTCGCCGCTTTTATCACAGTAGCTTACGCCCTGAATTACACCGTTGAATGCGAAAATATCTGTAAGCTGACAGTTAAAGCGGACTTCACCGCCGAGACGTATTATTTCATTTCTGATGTTTTTGACTATGCAGCAGAGCCTGTCTGTTCCTATATGCGGAAGCCATGAATAAAGAATGTCTTCATTTGCCCCGAATTCAACAAAATCAAGAAAAACCTGACGGCATAAAGGGTCTTTAATACCTGTGGTCAGCTTGCCGTCTGAGAAAGTACCCGCTCCGCCTTCGCCGAACTGAACGTTTGATTTGACATTCAGCTTCTTTGTTTTCCAGAATGTATCAACATCTTTCTGCCTTGTGTCAACATCAGCACCCCTTTCAAGCACTATGGGCGCCGCACCGGCACGGGCGAGATTAAGAGCGGCAAACATACCGCCGGGACCGAAGCCCGCGACAACCGGTCGTAAAGAACCTCTGCGCCTGTTTTCGGGAATCTGATATGAAAAAGGAGTTACAATTAAAGCCTTTTTGCATTTTGATTTCGCGAGTATTTTTTCTTCGTCTCCGTCAACGGTCACATCAACGCTGTAAACAAAGAACAGAGAATCTTTCTTTCTTGAATCCAGTGATTTTCTGGCGATAGAAAGCGAACTGATTTTTGATTTCGGGATTTTTAATGCGCGCGCCGCAAGGAAAGCCAGGTCGGCATCATTATCATCAATTGAAATTTTAATTTCGTTAATTCTAATCATAAGTTATACATTAAAGCGGAAAAGAACAATATCTCCGTCTTTCATAACGTATTCCTTGCCCTCGCTGCGGACAAGCCCTTTTTCTTTCGCGGCGGCCATTGAGCCGTTTTCCATAAGGTCGTCAAACGCGATAACCTCCGCTCGGATAAAGCCGCGCTCAAAATCGGAATGAATTTTTCCTGCCGCCTGCGGAGCCTTTGTGCCGTCCCTGATAGTCCATGCTCTTACCTCCGGAGTGCCGGCTGTCAGATATGAAATAAGTCCTAAAAGTGAGTAGCTGCGCTGAATAAGAAGGTCAAGACCGCCCTGTTCAACACCGAGGTCTGAAAGGAACATTTCCTTGTCTTCCTTTGAAAGAGATGAAATTTCAGCTTCAAGGCCTGCACAAATCGGAAGAACCTCGCTGTTTTCTTCTTTTGCAATTACAAGCACTGCCTGATAGTTTTCGTTTGCATCTATGCCGCCTGCGAAATCCTCTTCACTCATGTTGCAGGCATAAATAACAGGCTTGCTTGTGAG
>JAZLLB010000204.1:0-12753 GCA_045597925.1 Acutalibacteraceae bacterium | reverse complement strand
AAAAAAGAATTTATGAGAAACGGAAATGTAAAGAAAAAAGTGATTTTTAAAAACGGCTCGGAAACAGGATATATTCTGTTTGACTACTACAGCGATAATCAGATAAAAAATGAAACGGAATATTCTGTTGACGGCAAGACTGTTAAAATCACAACATATTATAAAAACAAACTGCTTTATCAGATAAAAGAATTCGGCAAAGACGGAATGATTGAAAAAATTACAAAATATTCCTATAATGGAGATAAGCTTTCAAAAAAATCAGTATACGATTCAGAATTTAAATTAGTACAGGTTACGGATTACACAAAAAATCCGCCTGAAATAACCAATCAAAAAAGCGGCTGAGTTTTCTCAACCGCTCAATTTTTGCTTTTATTTTGTGCCGAAAATACGGTCGCCCGCGTCACCGAGACCCGGAACAATATAACCGTGTTCATTAAGCCCCTCGTCCATAGCGGCGCAGAAAATTTCAACATCAGGGTGAGCCTCCTGAAGAGCCGCAACTCCTTCGGGTGCGCTTATAATACAGATAAACTTAATTCTTCCCGGATTGCGAAGCTTAATCTGTGAAATAGCATCAATCGCAGAACCGCCTGTTGCAAGCATCGGGTCAACAACCAAAACCTCTCTTTCCCCTATATCTGCCTGTAATTTGCAGTAATACTCAACAGGCTCAAGCGTTTCCGGGTCACGGTAAAGACCGATATGACCTACACGTGAAGAAGGAATAAGTTCAAGTATACCGTCAACCATTCCGAGACCTGCGCGAAGAATAGGAACAACTGTCAGCTTTTTACCGTTAAGAGCTTTTGCCTTTGTGGTGCAGATTGGAGTTTCAATTTCTATCTCGTGAAGCGGAAGGTCGCGCGTTGCCTCATAGCAGAGAAGAGCGGCGATTTCTTTTATAAGGGTACGGAATTCCTTTGAGCTTGTTGAAGCTCTTCTGAGAATTGAAAGCTTATGCTGAATAAGCGGATGGTTGGTAATTGTAATATTGCCCATTTACCGTTCTCCCGGATTATAATTTTTTCTGCTTATTTTCAATAGCGGTAATCTGGTCTATTCTGCGCTGATGTCTTCCGCCTTCAAACTCAGTTGAAAGAAAAACATCGACAAGCTGAAGCGCGAGTCCGACACCGATAACTCTGCCGCCCATACTTAAAATATTTGCGTTGTTGTGTGCTCTTGTCATTTTTGCACTGAAATAATCCGAGCAGCAAGCCGCACGGACACCGTTGACTTTATTTGCCGCAAGACTTATACCTATACCCGTGCCGCAGCAGAGTATGCCGAGACAGCCCTCTTTTACAACGTATTCGCCGACTTTTTCCCCAAATACGGCATAATCAACCGATTCGGTGCTGTCAGTCCCGAAATCAACTATTTCATAACCGTTTTCAATAAGATGAGATTTTATTGCTTCCTTAAGCTCAAATCCGCCGTGATCCGCACCTAATGCAACCTTCATTTTTCCAAACTTCCTTTAAATTTATTTTTAAGCTCTCTCTCAGCCTGCGGAAGCCTGAGATAAACAGGCGCAAGCTCATCGGGAGCAGCAAATTCTTTTTTGTTTGAAGCCGCAAGCAAAGCACCTGACGCTCTCTGATATCTTAAATTTTCTGCAATAAGAATCAGATTTTGGCTGTCTGATTTGGCTTTAATAAGATGCGCACCGTCACCTAACAGATAAACAGCAGCATTCAGCGCCTCAAGCTCATCAATAAGAGCATCAATACTAATAGCTCTGTCGGCACTGATTCTTTCAACATCACCGAAATGAACTCTGAATACAGCGGTGTAAACCTGCGAACAGCGTGCATCCATAACAGCGCACACATAACCGTCAAAGCTCGCGGCATTATATGCCATAGCTTCAAGAGTGGAAATTCCGATACAAGGAATATTATTCGGAAAAGCAATTCCTTTGGCACAGGCAACACCTATTCTTATTCCCGTAAACGAGCCGGGACCCGTAACGCAGGCAATCAAATCAATATCGTCAACCGTTATACCGGAAAAGTCAACCGCGTTTTTCACCGTATTCATAAGTGTTTTGCTGTGCGTAAAGCCGTTGTTTACGTAAATCTCACTGAGAATACGTCCCTCTTGCGCAACAGCGGCACTCGCAGGCTTTGATGAGCTGTCAATAGCAAGAATCTTCAAAATCAAAACCTCCGTCAAGTGTAATAATCCTCTGATTTTCGTTTTCGCCTTTTTCAAAATATATTCTTACGGCGTTCTCCGGCAAAGCGTTTTCAATATTTTCGCTCCACTCAACGGCAAGAATGCCGCCGCAATCGAGATAATCAAAGAATCCCGTGGAATATAAATCGTTCCATGAATCAATTCTATACATATCAAAATGATAAAGCGTATTTTTACCGCTGTACTCATGAACAATTGCGAATGTAGGACTGCTCACCTGTTTGGGGTCAATGCCGAGTCCTTCTGCTAATCCGTGAGTAAAAGCCGTTTTTCCCATTCCCATGGAGCCGAACATAGCAACAACATCATGGTCTTTAAGCTTTTCGGCAACCTTTATGCCGAGCTGTTTTGTTTCTTCAGTATTATTTGTAATAAATTTCAACAAAATCAGCCTCCGAGAAAAAGCATTTTAAACATCTGTCATTATATCATAAAAGACTTTTATTTTCAACTTATTTCAGGGTTGAAATTAAAATTAATTTAGATTATAATATAGTAAATATTCCTTTAGGAGGCAACAGGGTGCGAACCTTTTTAAATAAAGCAAAGGTAATTTTCAGAGAAACCAACAAAACGCTTCTTTGTATGTGCATTGCATTAAGCGTTTTCGGTGTTATTCTTGTTCACAGCGCGACGCTGTCCCAGCTTGAAGGGGCGGTAATCTCACGAAGCGTTCTCGCAATGGTGATTGCCACTGCCGCAGGCATAGTTGCGGGATTCATTATTTCACTGTTTGAGCATGATTTCATTGTGCGATTCTGGCCGCTTGCGGGGCTTGTATGCCTGACGCTTATGCTGTCACTTTTTATATTCGGCTGCTCCCCAAGCGGGCGCGATGACGCTATTTCATGGCTGAAATTCGGCAGCTTTTATTTTCAGCCGTCAGAGCTTTTGAAGGTAGGCTTCACAATAACATTTTCGGTTCATCTTGATAATGTTAAAGACGAGCTTGATAAATTCATAAATATTGTTTATCTCGGACTTCATGCCATGCTTGCGATAGGCCTTGTTATTCTCACCGGCGACCTGGGTTCAGCTCTTGTATTTATGATTATGACAGTCGGACTGCTGTTCCTTGCGGGTGTTCAGCTGAGATATTTCGCAATAGGCGCAGGCGCGGTTGCTCTTCTTGCTCCTGTTATCTGGATGGAATTTCTGTCTGATTTCCAAAAGCAGAGATTTCTTGCGGTTTACGCACCGTCACAGCTGACTGATTCAACTTACAGAACCGTTATTTATCAGCAGCAGCAGGGACTCAGTGCAATCGGTGCAGGCAGACTTACAGGTCAGGGATTGTTTAACGGTACTTATACTCAGACACATCTTGTTCCCGAAAATCAGAATGATATGATTTTTTCTGTTGTCGGCGAGGAGCTTGGATTTATAGGCTGTGTTGCTTTACTTCTGTTTATTCTTTTAATTGTATTGAAAATTATTTCAATCGGAAGAATTGCCGTCAATAACGTCGGAAGATTCATATGTTACAGCACCGCGATAATGATTGCGGCTCAGACTGTAATAAACGTAGGTATGTGTCTTAAAATTTTACCCGTTATCGGTATTACTCTGCCTTTTTTAAGCTCCGGCGGTTCAGCCAATCTGTGTATATATCTTTCAATCGGGCTTGTTCTGAGCGTATACAGAACGTCCGTTGACCGTGCGCCGACTGAAATCAAACGAAATTACATTTCAACACCGTTTGAAGAAATATAAGCAAACAGCATAATTAAGATATGCAAATGCGAAGTAAGTGCGGATATTCGATTGCGAGGTATTACTGTAATTACAAAATGTTTTTTTCGGAGTGACTGCAATGCAAAAAAAATATAATATAAGAAAAATATGCGTTACCTCAATTATGGCGGCTCTGGCGGCGGTGATGATGTTTCTTGAATTTTCGGTACCGATTATGCCTTGGTTTTTAAAATTTGATTTTTCAGAATTACCTGCGCTCATTACCTCTTTCGCATTCGGACCGTTGTGGGGTGTACTTGTGTGCCTTATTAAAAATCTTGTTAAACTGTTTAATACGCAAACCGCGGGAATCGGTGAGCTTGCTAATTTTATATTAGGCGCTGTATTTGTGTTTATATCCGGTACTGTGTATAAGAAAAACAAGAGCAAAAAATCAGCTGTAATCGGAACAGTTATAGGTGCTGTCGCTATGGCTGCGATAAGTTTTCCGGTAAATTATTATGTTGTTTATCCGGTTTATGAAAAATTTATGTCTCTTGAAGATATAATTAAAGCGTATAACGATATCCTTCCGAGTATTAAAAATCTTGCTCAGTCTCTCATAATTTTCAACATACCTTTCACTTTAGCAAAAGGTATGATTAACGCAGTTATAACATTTATTATTTATAAAAAAATATCGCCCGTTCTTAAAGGCAAATCAATTTAATACTTGACAAATTGCAAGACATGGTGTATCATACCGTGTGAAAAATGAATAGTCCTTATTGAGAGTAGCTGAGGGACAGGCCCTGTGAAGCTCGGCAACCTGCGTTTGCAAGGTGCTAATTCCTGCGGTATTTACCGGAAGATAAGGTGTAACGCCCCGTGGCTGCGCACCACGGGTTTTATTATGTTTAAACGGAGGATTTTAAATGTCAGCTTATTTATTTACATCTGAATCTGTAACCTGCGGACATCCTGATAAAATCTGCGACCAGATTTCAGATGCGGTTCTTGATGAAATTTTAAAGCAGGATCCAAACGGAAGAGTTGCATGTGAAACCTGCTGCACAACAGGTATGGTTCTTGTTATGGGTGAAATTTCCACAACAGCCCAGATTGATATAAACGCAATCGCAAGAAAGGTTATCTGCGATATAGGATATGATGATGCCGCGAAAGGATTTGACGGCAACACCTGCGCTGTTATTACCGCGCTTGATAAGCAGTCATCTGATATTGCTTTGGGTGTTAATAAGTCATTTGAATTAAAACAGGGAGTTGACGATCCTTACAATCAGCACGGTGCGGGCGATCAGGGAATGATGTTTGGTTTTGCCTGTGACGAAACTCCGGAGCTTATGCCGATGCCGATTTCACTTGCTCATAAACTTGCGTTAAGACTTACAGCTGTAAGAAAAGACGGCACGCTCCCCTATCTCCGTCCGGACGGAAAAACTCAGGTTACAGTTAAATACAACGAAAATGACGAAGTAATCGGAATTGACACGATTGTTATTTCCTCACAGCACAGTGCCGATGTTACTCTTGATAAGATTCGTGAGGATATTATCACAAATGTTATTTATCCTATTATTGATGCCGATCTTATTGATAACGATACAAAGATTTATATTAACCCAACCGGCAGATTTGTTACCGGCGGTCCGCAGGGTGACAGCGGACTTACAGGCAGGAAGATTATTGTGGATACATACGGAGGATATTCACGCCACGGCGGCGGCGCATTCAGCGGTAAAGACCCGACAAAGGTTGACCGTTCCGCTGCGTACGCGTGCAGATACATCGCTAAAAACATCGTTGCCGCAAAGCTCGCCAGAAAATGTGAAATTCAGCTTGCATATGCTATCGGTGTAGCGAAGCCTGTTTCTGTTTTGGTTGAAACTTTCGGTACAGGCGTAATCGACGACAATGTTCTGGCTGAAATCGTTTCAGAAAATTTTGACCTCCGCCCTGCTGCAATTATTGATAAACTTCAGCTTCGCAGACCGATTTACCGTCAGACAGCGGCATACGGTCACATGGGAAGAGTCGATATTGATCTTCCGTGGGAAAAGACGGATAAGGTTGACGCTCTTATTAAATCAGCGGGAATCGAAAATATAAGTAAATAATAATTGCGGCGAAGCATTTTAACATCTGTTTATGCTTCGCTGTTTTTTTACAGGAGTATATATGAAAATTTGCATAATAGCCGATGTTCATCTTCCGTACAACAGAAACACTATACAATACAGAGCACTGGATTTCGCACTGGATGACGCCGAAGACAGAAACTCTGACCTTATTGTTTTCTGCGGTGACCAGACAGCTGACGGAAATAAAGAAACAGCAGAATATTTTACTGAAAAGATTAAAGGCTTAAATATTCCGTATCTTCTTATTTCAGGCAATGCTGATTACAGAAAAAATGAGCGGATTTTTTCAGAATCAGATGTAATAAACGAATTCGGCGGATTTAAAATCTTTATGCTGCACGATGCAGAGCATACTCTTACAAAAGATGAACTGGAATCTTTGAGCACAGCCAATGAAAATGATTTGGTGTTTATGCACCATCAGTATAATCATCTTAAAGAGCCGTGGCGCAGTGAGTTTATCAAATGGAGAAATGCACATCGGAAAACAGAAGTTTTTTATGCGCATATCCATAAATATTGTATTGATAATAATGATACATCACTTCCGTCACTTGACCCCGATAAAAATATAGGTGAAAGTCCATGTTTTATTTATTACGACACCGAAACAGGTCATCAGGAAAAAGTATGTTACTTCTGCCCGCGACCTGAGGATTTTATGAAAAGGTGCGGGATTTCCTGCTACAATACAATTGATGATATTAATTTTTCAGCAAAACATAAGCTTAAATCAATTGAGCTCAGGCCTCAGTCAATAAAATGTGACATATCTGAGCTGAACACCGCCTTAGATATCTGGAGAAATGCAGGCGGAGAAAATCTTTCCGTTCATTTTCCTGACATATACTATCAGAACGGAACGCTAAGCGGAACAGATGAGATAAATCTGTTTTGCAGCTTCGTAAAAGAAATCAAAGCGGACAGAATTACGGTTCATGTTCCAGTTGCGGACAGTGAAACTGTATATAAAGAAAACGCGCTCGAAAAAATCGCTTCATATTACGCTGAATTTATCAGTACACTGCCTGAAAATATTACAGTCGGCATTGAAAATCTTCATATGAAAGAAAAAAACAGAAAAGAGAATACCAGACCGTTCGGCTGTATTCCCTGTGAGATTATTGAATTATATCAACTGCTGAAATCAAAAACAGACCGCAAAACAGGTATAAATCTCGATATAGGTCATGCAAGGAATAACGCACCCTACAGTATTGACCATACGCTCGGTGTCTGGTATGAGGATGTCGGGCGGTTATGTGTAGGATATCATATCCATCAGGTAATCTCAAGCAACGGTGTGTTTGAAAATCATACTCCTATTACGGGAAATTACGGAAAACTGATTTCTCTCGCATCGTTTTACAGGTGTATGACTGAAGGCGTTCTTGCCGAGGCTCCAATTATTTTTGAAATACGTACACCCGGCGGAGCGGCTGAAACAGTTGAATTTTTTGAAAAAGAATAAAAAAGCAAGACCGGCACAGACAAGATTTCTCATATGTGCCGGCCGTATTTATTATTTAAAAATTCTGAAAATATCGCTGAAGCCTTTACCTCCGAGAATTTCAAACAGCTTATCGCTTATGGATTTGAATATCTTCAGCAAAAAAGCATCTTTATCAAACCCTTTTTTGGCTGGTGCGGGTTTAGGTTCACCGTTAAGAATTCTGTCCGTCACTTTATAAAAATTCTCTTTTGCCGTGTCAAAATCGGCGGATTTCATATTTGTGTTTTCAACTGCTGATTCTGCCTGTTTAATAACTGCTTCAAATTCGGCTTTATCTTCAGGAGAAAAAGAAGAGGTATCAACAGCTTTCATCTTTGCAATATCACGGACAAGCCCGTTTGAATCTCTCGCAACATTGAACTGAGGAAACTCATCGGGATATGTATGAACATCTTCAAAATCGGGGTCTGTAAGAAGCGCGGCAACAAGATACATTATAATATTGTTGTTTCCTGTCTGCTCATGATCCTGACCGAAGAAGAAAAAAGTGGTTTCGGGGAGAAGTCCGCAGTATGCGTCAACTATTCCGTTGGGGTCCGAATGGTCATGATGCTCAGGGTTCGCGCAGTTGTTTACCGGTGAAGTATAGCCGTCAGGCAGTTTTTTATCAACTCCGGCGGAATAGCAGCCCATAGACTCTGACTCAAAATGAATAACGCCGTCAGCGTTTACATCGTCCCACGAATCAACAAGCTCATAAAGAGTGTAGTTATAGTTTACAATATCGAAAACCTCAACACCGTCAGCGATTGCTTTTTTAATATTGTCAAATCTGTTTTTTTGTGCCTTGTAAAACCAGTCCGTCTGCTTAACAATATCAACATGCTTTTTATCCATAAGATATTTTGCACGTGCGGCAGGATAGTTCTTTGACGGAACAAGTCCCCAGATAAGCGTTGAATAGCTCAGATAATCGCCCACAAGGGTATCGGCAACTTCGTCAAGAATACTGTTGAGAGTGCTGTTGGGAAGAAGTCTGAGAAGAATATTAACGAGATACGCCGTCCAGTCATCCTCACCCATGAGGGACGGAATCATGTTTTTATAAAGTTCTATATCATCATCGATAAGACCGTACTCATAAATTTCGCCGACAAGAATTGAACCGTCAAGAGCGGGAACAACATAAACCACTCTGTTGATATCTTCACTCAAAGAAATCCCCTTGTCTGCGTATATCTGAAGAAGCGCGTCCGCAATTGAGCCGCCCTGACTTATGGGAACAATATTTACTTTATCTGAACCAGAATCACTTTTAACAAACTGAATAAACTCATAAAGCTCATTCGCTGTATCAATCATATTGCCGAGAGATGCATACGAAAATACGTAGAGATTTTCTGCCCCGCCTTTTTCGATGTATCTTTCAAGAGGAAGATTCGCGAGAATGTAGTCTTTATCGTGCTTGCATAAATCGGCAAAGCTGTTATTGTATTTCGTGGCTCTTACGTCATTGATAAAACGGCCGCTGCCGTCGCTGAGCTGCTTTTTCATAAGAATACTGCAAAGAGTATCTGCGACCGCTTTAGCGGATTTTCCGTTTTTATCTCTTTGCGTTATGAGAAGACGGAGAATCGGAAAAAGAACTTTTGGAACAGCTTCCTTAACTATTTTATCGGTTGAATCCATAAAGAAAGGCACCGCAAGAGGCTTACCGTCTTTATCACAGGCAATTTCACCGTTTTCATAATAGAAAACCTCACTCTGAAAAATACCGGGAACGATGACTGACGGTATTACTTTTTCTTTTTCAGCTGCAAACGCCGCGGCCGGACAGGAAACAGCAATCATAATAACAGCCATAATCAACGCTGTGATTTTTTTAACCGATTTCATAATTCTATACCTCCGATAATAATTTATTTAATGTTAACATATTTTCCTGACATTGTAAAGGAAAATTATATCTTTCATTTAAAATACCGTATTTATTTGTTGAAATATAAACATCGATATGTTATTATTTTACATAAAGGAGGAATCTGTATGAAAATAATAAAAAAATCTTTTTGCATTTTGCTTTCCGTGCTTATGCTCATACCGGCAATAGTACTCGGCGCGAGTGCATATGAAGACGGGGCTTTTACAATCACAAATCCTTATAAGAATATTGACTGGGACAAATGGCAGCCTTACAAAACGCAGCTTCACTGCCATACAACCGCTTCTGACGGATATCAGACCATTCAGGAAGCAATTACTGATTATTATGCTCTGGACTATGATGCCGTTGCAATAACCGACCACGGCACAATCAACAAAGGCTGGAATACCTCACCCGACACAATTCCGATTGTACGCGCAATAAAAAAAGAACGTACAGGCGGAGCGAATAATCCCATTATTCCCCTCTCCGCTGAAGATTACTCCTCTTTCACAAACGGAACAAAAAAGAGCATTGATTTTTCATTTATGCGTGATGAAAAGAAGATTAAAACAGGCAGAACAAGAACCCATTCAAACGGTATGCTCGATGTTGAAAAGGGCATTGAGCTGAATATGGCAACCCCAATTGCCGACTGTCATCTTACCGGCTACTGGAGCGATTACGGTCAGGGACTCGCAGGCGTATTCGGCGATTACGAAACTCCGTCAGAAGGAGTCAGGCTTGCGGGCGGTATTTCGATGCTCGCCCATATCGGCGAATATGTATATACTGATAAGGATTCCGCCGACCATGTGGGTCAGAAAGTCGATGAATACTATGTAAACAAATTCGCCCGCATTTTCCTTGACAATCAGGGCTCAAGCGTAGGCATGGGCATAAACAGCGCGACTGACGCTCATACTCGCTGCGACAGAATTCTTTATGACCAGATTCTGCAGAAAACCATACCAAACGGTGTTGTTCCGTGGGGGTTCACGTTCTCTGATTCTCACAGTGAAACATCAATAAACGATGCGTACACCATGATGTATATGCCTGAGCTTTCCAACGAGGCTCTCCGCGAATGTATGCTTAACGGTGAGTTTTTCTCTGTTTCACATTATTCAAACGGCTATGAGCTTAACGGTATGCAGGAAATGGAGGGCTATAACGATGACTGCGACAGTGTTGAATGGTGGAAAGACAATACTCCTCTTGTTACAAAGATTGAGGTCGATGATAAGAATGATGTGATTAAGGTATGGGGCGAAAACTTCAAATATATCACATGGGTATCAGACGGGAACGTTGTTCTTCGCGATTATGACTGCGAAAACGGTTACGCTGAGCTTGACCTGCACAGCAGTGAGCTGCTTGACGATATAAATATGTTTATCAGATTTTATCTTACAGGCGACAACGGCATATGCTACTCACAGCCTATGGTTGTTCAGCGGGAAGGCGAAACATTTAAACCTGTAAATGTACCGAAAACGCACGATATTTCAACATTCCTCAGGGGACTCGTTACCGTTCTGGACTGGCTTCACCTTAAATGGTCGCCGATAGTATGGATTTTCAAATACTTCGCTCTTGGCTACAATCCGTTCAGAGATATAATAAATTTTGATAATGTACTGAGCGTTCCGTTCTGGAAAAGATAAAAATATTAAAAACTGCCGCAAAGCATATCAGTGCTTCACGGCAGTTTTTGTCTGACTTAATATTATTTTTGTTTCTTTTTTTTAGATTTAACCGCGGCGGCAAGGGCAGAAATCAGGAACACACCGCCCAAAGCTCCTATTTTGAACGGTATCATATCGTCTGCATCGTAAAAATATCTCAGCTTTGCCGAAGCACCGTTCCCGCACAAATCACAGTAGCTCAGAAACTCCGTTTCATATCTGCCGTCTTCATATATTGTAAAAAGTCTGACTCCCCTGTTTTTATCTCCGTAACAGCGAAATGAGGCACATGAGGTCTGAATAAAATCTATACCGTCAATGTTTGCTTCAAAACAGTTGAGGTGGTCATGCCCGAAAACAACAGCCTTTATATCTCCGCATTCCTTCATTGTCTCAAGCTGACCGACATCTTTCGTCACAACGCTGGGGTACTCACCCATAACGCCCTTAACATCTGATTTGAGCTTATAATGCTTCCCGTCAGAACCTTTGACGGATTTTTCTTTTTTATCACATTCCTCAATAAAATTCAGCGTTTCAATCATTGGAATATGCTGAAAAAGAATTGACGGAACAGGCTTGCCTCCGTTCATTTCTTTAAGCTGCGCGCTTTTATTTTTGTACCATTCAATTGTTTCAGGCTTGACATAGCCAAAAACCTCATTTTTTTCATGGTCAAGCCACGAGCTGTCAAACATCCACAGATTGAATTTTATCTCCTCGCCGTTTTCTGAATAAATCGGAATATTATATGTATCGCAGTCAACAGTTTTATCATCATTATCAAGCCCGGCACAGCAGCTGTACTGCCTGTAAATATCCGCTTGCTCGTCTTTAGTAATCTCGTTCAAATCATCGTGATTGCCGTAAATCATGGCGAACGGTATTTTCCTTTTCTCAATAGGCTCAATCAGCTTTTTTACAGCCGTTCTCATACCGTAATAAACATCATCGTTCGTTTTTACAAAAAGAGAATTCATCGGGTGCAGATCGACAAGATGATTACCCATTATGTTATCTCCGGTGAGTACAATCAAGTCGGGATTAACCCTGTCATATGCCTTGTTGAGCATATACAGCATGGTCTTTTTTACATACTGAATATCCTGCGCGTCGCTGACCTGAAGAACTGTAAATTTCCCGTTTTTAAAATTTAATTTCATAAAAGCTCCCCGATTATTCGCTTACTGTCACTTCAGCCTCAGCGGAAGACATCTCATGAGCAAGATTTACCTGATTGGCAATCATGGTGCGTCTCTCATTAAGCTCACGGTACATTCTGTCTCGTGTATTCTTGTCAACCTTATACCAGAACATCGGAATCATACTTGAAAGCACAAGGAACGCGGGAATAATCGTCGCCATGGCGAAAATCCACTTCTGCGCGCCGAGAGGCTGCTCTCTGCCCTCTGTGTAGGCTGTCTGGTCATAGTTAATCCACTTTTTATAAAGCGGCTGTAAAATTCCGTTGATACGTGCGGGAATCTTGCACATCAGTGAGCTTGCGGCGGAAAGAGTCGCCTCGTTTCGGTAACCGCACTTCCATTCAATGTAGTCGTTGCATTCGTTGCTGATTTCCGTGCCTGAAATGCTCTTTACGCCCCAGAAGCAGGCATAGATAATCTCCCACAAAGCGGTAACGGG
>JAZLLB010000203.1:0-5913 GCA_045597925.1 Acutalibacteraceae bacterium | reverse complement strand
AGCTTCTTCCGCCGTTACAGTGATTATATTGAGGAGGGCGCAGACCTTCCCGCATATGTTGAAATGACATTCAAAAACGATGATAAGGGCGACCCGCTAGTTACAAAAGGCGGACTTGTCGACCTCGGCGTTATGACAGGTGAGCAGTATGACGATATTAAGGTTATGACTCAGCAGATTACAAAAATTGTTGCCGATGATCTTAAAGAAAAAGGGCTTGTTCTTTATGATATCAAATTTGAGTTCGGTTATGACGCTGACGGCAAGGTTATGCTTATTGACGAAATCGCTTCGGGCAATATGCGTGTTTATAAAGACGGCGAGTATATTGACCCCATGACTCTTTCAGAGCTTTTCTTCGCGTAATTAAAGGCGCACATATCTTTTTTCGGCAGAAGGAGGAATATATATGGGAGGATTCTTCGGAGTCGTCTGCAAGGGTGATGCCATACCCGATGTGTTTTTCGGTACTGACTACCATTCACATCTGGGCACTCACCGCGGCGGCATGGCTGCTTTCGATAAGGAAATCGGTCTTCAGAGAGAAATCCATAATATACAGAACTCACCGTTCAGAACCAAGTTTGAGCATATTTTTGATGAAATGCGGGGTACATCGGCAATCGGCTGTATAAGCGACACCGACCCTCAGCCGCTGCTTGTCCGTTCAAATCTCGGCACATACGCAATCTGTATTATCGGCATTATCAATAATAAAGACGCGCTTATTAATCAGTATCTTTCGTTCAGCGGCGGTCATTTTGACGCCATGACAGGCGGCAAAGTCAATTCCACCGAGCTTGTGGCGGCGCTTATTAATCAGAAAAGTGATTTTACGGACGGCATCAGATTCGCGCAGAAGCAAATACAGGGTACGGCTTCTATTCTTATTCTGCGTGATGACGGTTCGATTATCGCCGCCAGAGACAGACTCGGCAGGCTTCCCGTGCTTATAGGCAAAAACGATTACGGATGCTGTGCCGCGTTTGAATCATTCGCTTATAAAAAGCTCGAGTATGAAGACGCGAAGGAGCTGGGACCCGGTGAAATAGTTGAAATCACTGCGGACAGTATAACACAGCTCTCACCGCCTCTTAAGAAAAAGAGGATATGCTCGTTTTTATGGTCATATTACGGATATCCCACATCAACATACGAGGGGAAAAATGTTGAGGTTATGCGCTACCGCAACGGTGAAATCCTCGCGAAGCAGGACATGGAAAACGGCATAGCGCAGGATATTGACTATGTCGGAGGAGTTCCGGATTCAGGTACTCCCCATGCCATAGGCTACGCGAACGCGAGTTCCGTGCCTTTTGCCAGAGCGTTTATAAAATACACTCCCACATGGGCAAGAAGCTTTATGCCCACCGTTCAGGCTGAACGCAACAAGGTTGCGAAAATGAAGCAGATTCCGGTTCACGAGCTTATCAAAGATAAAAAACTGCTTTTTGTTGACGATTCAATCGTAAGAGGAACTCAGCTTCGTGAAACTGTTGATTTTCTTTATGAAAACGGCGCGAAAGAGGTTCATATCCGCTCAGCCTGCCCTCCTATAATGTTCGGCTGTAAGTATCTTAACTTCTCACGTCAGACAAGCGATATGGATCTTATCGCAAGGCAGACCATAGTTGAGCTTGAGGGTGAAGAGGGCTTCAATCACATTGACGAATACTGTGACGGCGCAACAGAAAGAGGCAAGGCGCTGCGTGATTCAATCTGCACCAAGCTTCATTTCGCTTCGCTTGAGTTCCAGACTCTTAAGGGAATTATTGATTCCATCGGGCTTGACGAAAGCGAACTCTGCACATACTGCTGGAACGGAAAGGAATAAACTATGAACACTAACTCAAAATCAGACAGCTACGCGGCGGCGGGCGTTGATATCACCGCGGGCTACAAGGCTGTTGAGCTGATGAAAACACATATAGCAAAAACACTTACCTCTGGTGTCTGCTCTGATGTCGGCGGCTTCGGCGGACTTTTTGAGCTTGACCTTACGGGAATCTCAAAGCCTGTTCTTGTCAGCGGAACCGACGGCGTAGGCACAAAATTAAAGCTCGCTTTTCTTATGGACAAGCATGATACGGTCGGCATTGACTGTGTTGCCATGTGTGTTAACGATGTTATCTGCACCGGTGCGAAGCCGCTGTTTTTCCTTGACTATATAGCCTGTGGCAAGAATGTTCCCGAAAGAATAGCTGACATTGTCAAAGGCGTATGTGACGGATGCGTTCAGTCGGGAGCGGCTCTTATCGGCGGCGAAACCGCGGAAATGCCGGGGTTCTATCCCGTTGACGAATACGACCTTGCTGGTTACTGCACAGGCGTTGTTGATAAAGATAAAATCATTGACAATAAAAAAATGCAGGCGGGCGATGTTATTATCGCGCTTCCCTCATCGGGCGTTCATTCAAACGGGTTTTCGCTTGTAAGAAAGGTTTTCGATGTTGAAAACGCAGATATTAAAGCTCCCGTTGCGGAGCTTGGCGGCAAATCTGTCGGCGAAACGCTTCTCACCCCCACAAAAATTTATGTTAAGCCTGTTCTCGCACTTATGGAAAAAGTTCAGATTAAGGGCATATCTCATATTACGGGCGGCGGCTTCTATGAGAATATTCCGAGAAGTATTCCCGACGGTCTCGGCGCGGAAATCCAAAAGAACGCTGTTAAGATTCTTCCGATTTTTGACCTTATCGCGAAAAAAGGCAATATTTCCGAGCATGATATGTTCAACACCTTCAACATGGGCGTGGGTATGAGCATTGTTGTTTCAAAGGCGGACGCGGACAAGGCTGTTGAAATTCTCAAATCTAACGGCGAGGACGCTTACATAACAGGTGAAATAATAAATTCAGAAGAGAAGATAAAAATATGCTGAAAAAGATAACAGACGGAATTTTAGCGGGTATTCTCATTGCGATAGGCGGCGGAGTCTATCTCTCATGTGACAACAAATATGCCGGCGCGGTACTTTTTTCGATTGCGCTTCTCTGCATATGCATGAAGGGATATTCCCTTTACACAGGCAAAATCTGCTACATACCCGCTGACCATTCAAAAAACGCGGTTTCGGTGCTTCTGCTCGGGCTTCTGGGCAATCTTATTGCAACATTCGTATGCGGATACGCTTTGAGGTACGCTCTGCCTAATATCGGTGATGCTGCGCTGAAAGCCTGTACAGCGAAGCTGACACAGAACTTTCTGCAGACTCTTATCCGCGCGGTTTTCTGCGGAATCCTCATTTATCTTGCGGTTGATATTTTTCGCAGGGAAAAAACCATCACAGGCATAATTTTCTGTATACCCGTTTTCATTTTGAGCGGATATGAACATTCAATCGCGGATATGTTCTATTTCGCCGCGTCGGGAATCGTTTCACTCAAGGCCTGCGGCTTTATCTGGACCGTTATTCTCGGCAACACGGTAGGCGGTATTCTTATTCCGCTTCTTTCAAGGATAGGTGAGAAGAATGGCGCAGAATGAAAAAGTCAGAATCGCCGTGCTTGTTTCGGGCGGCGGAACGAATTTACAGGCTCTTATTGATGCCGAAAAGAGCGGCGTTATCAAAGACGGGAAAATTTCCCTTGTGATTTCAAACAAGCCGAACGCCTACGCGCTTCAGAGAGCGGCGGATAACGGAATAGAATCGGCTGTAATTAATAATAAAGAGTGCTCCTCAAAAGCGGAATTTGAAGATAAAATTCTTGCTGTGCTTAAAGAAAAAGGCATTGAGCTTGTTATTCTTGCGGGCTTTATGTGTATTCTGACAGAGAATTTCACTTCGCGCTACCCGAAAAGGATACTCAATGTTCACCCGGCGCTTATTCCCTCATTCTGCGGAGAGGGCTTTTACGGGCTTCATGTTCATGAGGCGGCTCTCAGCTACGGCGTAAAGGTTACGGGTGCGACAGTTCATTTTGTAAACGAAATTCCCGACGGGGGGCAGATAATCCTCCAGAGGGCGGTATACATTGAAGACGGGGATACACCCGAGATTCTTCAGAAACGTGTTATGGAGCAGGCTGAGTGGCATATTCTGCCCGAGGCGGCTCAGATAGTCTCAAAAGAAATAAAAGATAAAGGAGAAGCTTATGAACATATACGCTATTAATGACATCGGAGAACTTATTAAGGACAATTCATATGTCGGCAGAGGTATTGTAATCGGCAAAACCGCGGACGGCAAAAAAGCGGCAACCGCTTATTTTATCATGGGCAGAAGCGAAAACAGCCGCAACCGAGTTTTTACTGAGAAAGACGGAGATGTTTACACAGAGCCTTTTGACGCTTCAAAGGTTGAAGACCCGAGCCTTATCATCTACGCCGCGATAAGAAAATTCGAAAACAATCTTATCGTCACAAACGGCGACCAGACAGATACAATCTACGATTTTCTCAAAGACGGCAAATGCTTCAACAGCGCCCTTAAAACAAGAGCGTTTGAGCCTGACTGCCCCAACTTCACTCCCAGAATCAGCGGTATTCTTAAATTCGCTGACGGCGACTTCAAATATGACATGAGCATTCTCAAGAGCATTGACGCCGAAGGGTCTGACTGCGCGAGATATCTTTTCTCGTATCCCTCAAAGGCGGGTCTCGGTCATTTTATTCACACTTATGTTTGCGACGGCAATCCTATTCCCACATTCCAGGGCGAGCCTGAAAGAGTTGTGATTCCCGATGATATCGACGAATTCACAGACACTCTCTGGAACGCGCTTGATAAAGACAATAAGATTTCTCTATATGTCCGCTATATTGACCTTGAGAGCGGCAAAGAAGATAACAGACTCATAAACAAAAATAAATAATCGGAGGAATGTAAAATGAAAGAGTTTGAACTTAAATACGGCTGTAACCCAAATCAGAAGCCCTCTAAAATTTTTATGGAGGACGGCAGCGACCTCCCCATTGAAATTCTCAACGGCAAACCCGGCTACATAAATTTCCTTGACGCGTTCAATTCATATCAGCTGGTTAAGGAGCTCAAAGAAGCTCTCGGACTTCCCGCTGTTACTTCTTTCAAGCACGTCAGCCCCACATCCGCGGCGGTAGGCGTTCCTCTTTCAGACAAGCTGAAAAAAGCATGCTTTGTTGACGATATTGAGGGCCTTGATGATTCCCCCCTTGCCTGTGCTTACGCAAGAGCAAGAGGAACAGACAGAATGTGTTCATTCGGCGACTGGGTTGCTCTTTCGGACGTATGCGATGTTACAACCGCTCTTATGATTAAGAGAGAGGTATCCGACGGAATCATCGCTCCCGGTTATGAACCCGAAGCACTTGAAATTCTCAAGTCAAAGAGAAAAGGCGGCTACAATATCGTTAAGATTGACCCCGATTATGTTCCCGCTCCCATTGAGCGCAAGCAGGTTTACGGCATAACTTTCCAGCAGGGCAGAAATAATTTTGAAATCAACAGGGAGCTTTTAGCGAATGTTGTAACTCAGAATAAAGACCTTCCAGAAAGCGCGGTGCGCGACCTTATTATCGCTCTTATCACTCTCAAATATACTCAGTCAAATTCAGTATGCTACGCTGTTGACGGTCAGGCTATCGGTGTCGGCGCGGGTCAGCAGTCAAGAATCCACTGCACACGTCTCGCGGGTTCAAAGGCGGATACATGGTTCCTTCGTCAGCATGATAAGGTTCTCAATCTTCCTTTTAAAGATACAATCGGCAGACCCGACCGTGATAACGTTATTGACGGCTATATCAACAAGAATGAAGAAGATGTATGCGCTGACGGCAACTGGCAGAAATATTTCACCAAGCAGCCCGAACCGCTTACAGATGAGGAAGCTAAGGCTTACCTTGCAACAATAGATAATGTCGCTCTCGGTTCAGACGCGTTCTTCCCGTTCAGCGACAATATCGAAAGAGCGAAGAAGAGCGGTGTTAAATATATCG
>JAZLLB010000202.1:0-5973 GCA_045597925.1 Acutalibacteraceae bacterium | reverse complement strand
CATTTCAACGCTGAGCGGATATTTTTCAGAGAAATCCTTTAACAAAACCGAAACCTCATCAAGAAGTTCCATATCAGTCTGTTCCGGATTATCACCAAAATAATCGACGGCCATTCCCGGACCGTATTCCACCATTGACGGAACAAAGCCGAATTTTTCTTTAAGCAATTCTATAAAATTGCCGAGCGTTTCAAGCTCTCTCTGAATAAAAACAGCTTTTTTCTTTTGTGTTCCGGCATAATAATGCAGTCCGATAATGTCAACACCGCTGAAGCTTTCTTTATCTGAAATTATTTTTTCTATATCGCTGTCGTCCATCCCGAACTGATTTCCGCAGGAGAATCTGAGAATCAGCTTGACTTTCTTTTTGTTTTTAACAGCGCAGTCATTTATAAATTGAAGATGCAGTAAGCTCTCAGCTGTAAATATTCCGACATTGTCATTCATCGCATCTTCAACATTTTTTTCGGTTTTGTTGACTCCTGAAAAAATGGCCCTGCCCATATCAACTTTAAGCGCTTCACATATTTTAAGCTCCCCGGGACTGCACACTTCAATATGAGTGATTGCATCGGGAAGATAATTTATAAGGAACGGATTCGCTTTTATGGAATAACAAAGCGGTATCCTTCCAAGCTTTTCTGCCGTCTTTTTTATTCTCAGTGAAAAAGCATCAATATCAAAAACATAAGCCGGCGTCTCAGCTGTCATATCTTTATAAAAGCTTTTCATGGATTATTCACCGTCTTGAATTCTTTTGATAAGGTCAATCATACCATCAACAGAATTAAAGTTTTCAGGGATAAGATGTTCAACACCTATCATTATGTCAAAGACATCAACAACTTCACTCACAATTGCTACCACATCCATAGAACTGAGAATACCGTCATCAATAAGAGCTTTTTCACTTTCAAAATCAACATCCGGTCTTAATTCCTCAAGAATCTCCATCAATTCGTCTCTCATAACAATTCCTCCGTTATTTTATATAATATTCTTTTATTGTCTGCATATCGATTTTTCCGTTGGGAAGTCGCGGTATTTCTTCAATTTTAACCGTTTTTCTCGGAATCATAAATTCCGGCAGTTTTTGTCTTATTTCAAGCGCTATCTCTTTAGCTGTCGCCTCACCTGCATAAATAAGCATTATCTGTTCTTTTTGCTGATTATATACTGCAAGACATTCACTGACGTTTTTAACTTTTTTAGCCACCTCTTCAATTTCGTCAAGTTCAACACGATGTCCCATGTGCTTTATCTGTCTGTCTTTTCTTCCGTGAAACTCAAGAATTCCATCGCTTCTCATAAGACCAAGATCACCTGTTTTATAAATCGGTTCTCGATAACAGCTGTTAAGCGGATTCTGAATAAACGCATTCTCGGTCCTTTCAGGGTCATTATAATAACCCAGTGCAAGTATCGGTCCGCTCACGCAGATTTCGCCAAGTTCACCCTGCGGTACAGCTGTATTATCTTCATTAAGAAGAAATACAGAATAATTCTCATAAGGCACTCCTATGGGCAGAACATCGTCGTCATCGACCTTCTTTTCAACAACATAATAAGTGCATGACGCTGTTGCCTCTGTAGGACCGTACTGATTGACAAAAAGGGCATCGGGAAGATGTTCCTGCCAGATCTTAAGATATTTACAAGGCATAACAGAACCCGAAAAGCAGATTTTTTTCAGATATTCAGGCGTGCTGTATTTAAAAACCCCCATAGCGGTGGGTACCGTCATAGCTGATACGCTCCATCCGATTGCAGTGATTCTTTTTTCGTTAAGTATATCAAAAAGCTTTGTCGGAACTGCAAAGCACTGCTTCGGAATAATGAACATGGAAGCACCGCATTTAAGCGGAAGATAAATATCTCTGACAGCTGCTATATAATCAAGCGGAGACTGATTCCCGAAGACATCCTCAGAAGTAATGTTCATTACCTTATCGTATGCTTCTATATAACACATGAGCGATTGATGAGAAGTTATAACGCCTTTTGGAACTCCCGATGAACCGGAAGTAAAAATCACATAAAGCGGATCTGTTATTTTTGCAAACCGGCGGATTTCCGCAAGTTTGTTTTCGTCAGCATCTGTTTCGGCAATTTCATCCGAAACAAGAATTCTGCATTCAGGTGCGAGAAGTGAGGCTCTTGCATAATTTTCCCTGTCAGTCACAATTATTTCCGGCTTCAGAATACCAATTATCTGATTGAGTCTGTAATCCGGCATACCTCCGTCAAGAGGAGCGTAAAAACAGCCTGCATACACTGCGCCAAGGAAAATTGTCGGTGTGTAAACATTGCGGCCTGAAAGAACGGCAACCGGTCGGCCCGGTTCGATAAATTCTGAAATCGCTGTACCTGTAGCTTTCGCTCTGCGCAGAACTTCAGAAAATGTTATTGAGTTTTCTGTATCTTCAAAGACAATCTTATCGGCAAAAAACTCAGCCGATTTTTCGAGCCATTCCAAAACATTTTTCTGCATACACACTACCCCTTATAAAAATTCATCTAATTTTATCATAAACGCATTCTTTTTTCAACGATTTTGAGAAATAATTTTGTCTTTTTGTCATTTGATATTGAAATCAAAAAAATTTTTTGATAGAATTATTTTAATTTATTGTTTATTAAGGGGATAATTATGACCTTTTTATCATTTAGTTTTATTTTACTTTTTGCATTGCTTGCATTGCTGTATTTTGTCCTTCCTAAAAAGTGTCAATGGATTCTGTTGCTTATTTTCAGCTATGCGTTTTATTTCTTCGCCAGTGAAAAGCTGCCTGTATATATGCTCATAACAACTGCGGTAACTTATTTTGCCGCAATCGGTATCCAACGTATCAAAGATAAAACCGATAATAGAATTAAATCAACAGAAGACATCACAAAAGAAGAAAAGAAAGCTTTGCGTTCTGCCGGAGATAAAAAGCGTAAAACTGTTTTAATCATTGCCGTCTGTATTAATATAGGAATTTTAAGTGTGTTTAAATACACGGATTTTGTTTTTTCAAATATCTCATCCATTCTCATTTCGTTCGGCGTTCCGGTAAATCATGCAGGCTTCAATCTGCTGCTCCCTCTCGGCATTTCATTCTATACTTTTCAATCAACAGGATATATTATTGACGTTTACCGCAAACAGGTTACAGCAGAAAAAAACTTCTTTAAAGCTGCACTTTTCGTTTCATATTTTCCGCAGATTATTGAAGGACCTATAGGAAGATTCAACGCTCTTGCTCCTCAGCTTTTCGCAGAACATAAATTTTCATTTGACAGAACTAAAAAAGCTGTTTTCCTCATTGTCTGGGGATTCTTCAAAAAGCTTGTTATAGCTGACAATCTCGCCCCTATGGTAAACGAAATCAGCGAAAATTACAGTGCTTACAGCGGTATCACCATTTTCCTCGGAATGCTGTTTTACGGCATTCAGCTTTATACGGATTTTTCGGGATATATGGATATTGCGATGGGCTTTTCAAATATTCTCGGTATTGAGCTTGCGCCAAACTTTAAGCGTCCGTATTTTTCTCAGAACCTTGCGGAATTCTGGCGCAGATGGCATATAAGCCTTTGTTCCTGGTTCAGAGACTATCTGTTTTATCCTATGTTCATGTCGAAGCGTTCAATGAACATTGCCAAAAAACTGCGTGCAAAAGGCTATAAAACAGCCGCTAAAAATGTTCCCACATTTATTGCAATGGCAATCGTATGGTTTCTCACCGGTCTTTGGCACGGTGCCTGCTGGACTGAAATTGTATGGGGCTTTTCAAACGGACTCATTATGATTTTCAGTCAGCAGTTCAAAGATACATACGAAACAATCAATAACAAACTCAGAATTAAAACTGATTCTTCTTTATGGAAGGTATTCCGTATTATCAGAACATATCTTCTCGTTACTCTGCTTAATTTTATATGCGAATTCAATACGCTTTCGGATTCTGTTAAAAGCTTCTCGCTTATGATAACGGCTCCTCTGCCCCAATCGCTTTCACTGTCCGAGTTTTTACCCAAAATCATAGAAACAGGTATATTCGGTATTGCAGCGACGCTGGCCGCATGTGTTGTGCTGTTTTTACACAGTCTCTACGAGGAAAGAAATGGCTCCATTATTGAAGCTTTATTTAAAAAGAACTGGCTTGTTCAGTTTATTGTTTTTTGTTTATTCTTCTTCTATATTGTTTTATTTGGCGCAAACACCAATAATCTTACTGCAGGATTTATGTATGCACAGTTTTAATTTAATATATCAGGAGTATTTATATGAAAAAAAATAATCGCAGATTTTTGAAATTACTTATTTCAATATCAGTATTTATACTGTTTATTAATGTGTTCAATTTTATTTTTACACCTGTAACATATGGACACTGGGCCATTCATGACAGAAAACATCTTTCAGGTAAAATTGACACTGTGATTATCGGAGACTCTTTTCCGATGTATGCTGTTCAGCCCGATATACTTGACAATACTATGGGCTGTATATCGTTTAACGCCTGCTCTGCAAGTCAGCATCTTGATAAATCATATTATCTTCTGTTAGATTATATCCGCACCGAAAACATAAAAACAGTTTATTTTGGTATTGATTATTATAACTTTCTTAAAGAGAGTGAAAATGACAGCGTTACAGGTAATCAGATAGTATATGAGCGTTTAACCAATCCAAAAGTCAAATTTAATTATTTGAGAAACTATTATAAACTTGATGACACTTGGTATTGGTTGTTCCCTCAAAAAATCAGAACAGATAAACTTCCCGATATTATTAATAATCTTAAAGTAAAATTAAGTTATGAATATTTTCATTATCTGCCATCACCGAAATCAAGTTCGATTCTGGATTCCGGAACATACTATTATGACAAAGGCTATGTGCGCACGGATTTATGTAACGATTCATATACTGAAGGTTCTTTTGATATGAAGAACATATCAGATAAAAACATAAAATGGTTTGATTCAATCTTATCGTTATGCAAAAAAAACAACATTGATTTAAAGTTGTTTCACACCCCGATAAAAAGCAGCAGACTAAACGCTATTAAAAATTATTCTTTATTTACGGATACTGTTAATAAAGAAGCCTCCAAATACGGATATACCTTTACAGATTACAATTTCCATCCTGAAAGATCTGAAATGTCTGATGACCTGTGTTTTGTAAATGCTGCTCATTTAAACTTTACAGGCAGCAAATTGTTTATGCAATGGCTTTGCAATGATATAGAACATACTGAATAGAAAAGCAGTGAAAAAGTTTATTTGCCGGCAACTTCTTCGCCGACAGACTGCCTTTGTTTTTTATATCGTTCTTTGGTCTTTAAACAAAATTTAAAAAACTGCCTATGGGTATCGTGATGATGACTTTTTTCCTACTAGTAAGGTTTATTTCTCTTCCCGCTGTCAGACTTCATTCCCCGTAAATCTGTGAAGAACCCGAAAAAATTCCGTTAAATGACATAAAAATCGATAAACACTCATAAAACGAAAAATAAAAAGCAGGCAGGAACTAAACCTGTCTGCTGTTTCTTTTAACCTATTCGAACGCAGAAAGAAAGGATAATAAAGTAATTACCGCCTCTCTCTATTACGCGTTCGACATCGTTGGTTGTTGGTGACCCGGACGAGAATCGAACTCGTGTTACCGCCGTGAAAGGGCGGTGTCTTAGCCGCTTGACCACCGGGCCGTATGGGAAGCCGAAGCTTCGTTTATATTAACATTCTTTCAGGTAGGTGTGTTGATTTTGGTGGTGGTAGCGGCAGTGGGACTTGAACCTACGACACCTCGGGTATGAACCGAGTGCTCTAGCCAACTGAGCTATGCCGCCATATATATGAACAACATACATACCTGCAAGAATGAATTTGCTTCCGACTGAAAGCCTAATGATTATAATATGGTAATCGCTTTTTGTCAATACTTTTTTTGAAAAATTTTCTGTTTTTAAGAACAAATTT
>JAZLLB010000201.1:0-10184 GCA_045597925.1 Acutalibacteraceae bacterium | reverse complement strand
TCTTCCAAATTTTATTGAATACGTTGCCCCATCTGTCTATAAGGTGAGCGTAAACATATGAATCCTTCGCGGGATAGAAGTTAGTGCTCCATCCGGATATCTGGAACAATCCGACACCGTTATGCTGAAGGTGCTCAGGATGCTCTGAATCAGTGATAGCTTGAATTTTTTCCGAAGCTGTTTTGTTAATTGAGCTGATAATTGCCGCTTTCGCTTCCGCGTATTTGCCCTCATCCATTAATCCCGTTGCACCGGCTTCATTTGTGCTGTCAAATACGTACGCGAAAGAACCGAATATATAGTCCGGATTGCTGAAGTTCTTATCGTAAACAGGATATACGCTTTCGGTCGTGAGAGGAAGCTCCCAGTTGCTCGCGCCGCCTGAGGTTCTGAACAAGTGAGCCTGGTTGATCCATGTGTCTGTGCTTATCTGATCAGCATCAAGCTGGAGACAATTTTCTCCGCCTTCATCGCTTGTTCCGTTCATCGCGTTATGATAGCATATGCAAACTGTTATTTCGTCTACATTTTCCTGCGCTTCCGCTTCACTTAATGATGAGAATCTGTTTTCTGCGGTAGCACCGGCAATTGCCGCCTTTGTAACGCCGCTGTTGTCTAAGTTATCCTTAGGCGTAATTGTGTAAACGATTTCATTTGTTGTGCTTTCTTTTGCCTGTTCTTTAAATTCGGGTGTAAGGTAAAGAACAGTCTTCGCGTTGTAGTCGTGCGCTTTTTTGCTCTCAGGTGTACCGTCACCAACACCGATACCCGCTTTGACATAGGAACTGAACCATGCGGTGCCTATATTGTCTGTTGCAGGAACAGCACTTGTTTTATACGCGCCTGAAGCATTGGAAATATTTGCGGTGTTGCCTAACTCAACATTTGCGTCTGTGGGATAAGACGATTTGTTTTCATCAGCAGTCGCTTTGACCTCACCGTCATCAAGTTCAAGCGCGATAACAGGAGTAAGGCTGTTGGTGTAGATGTAATAGTCTACATTTTCACCGGCTATGTTACAGTACTTGTCATTTGTGTAAACATAGCTTGCGGCATCGCTTGTTTTCGGTCTGTCGTTTTCGTAATCTGTTACACCTGTCGCGCTTTCGGATTTATCAAGCGTATCCTGATAAACCGAATTAAGCTTGGCAGCTGTTTCATAAATCTTAATGCTGGGATTGGCTGTTTCTTTAACTGCCTTTGAGCTGACTGCAAGTTCAAGATTGTAAGAAATCTCTCCGACGTACGCGTTAAGCTCAGGCTGTTTCATCGCGCCGAGTTTCTTATCTGTATCTGTTGCATCCATGCAGCCCTTAAGATTTGTGAGAGCCTGCTGCGAGTATTCGTTCAGATTGATATCAGCTGTCTCTTCTCTCTTGTATTCTACATATTCGTGATCGGTTTCGTCTTTTGATGTGACGAATTTCGCCGTATCCGGAGCGGCCTTTGTGATTCCGTCTCCCGTCTCGTCAATAAGAGCGTCTGTGGTGCCCTCTTCTGTTATGTTATTGCCGTCGGCTGTTTCGTAAGTGCATATCCACTTGCCGCCGGTGTATTCGACATCTTTAAGAACCGGGCAAATCCACAAAGCGTAAAGAGTTGTATCGTGATCAATATTCCAAACATTTGCGCTTGCGCCTTTTTCGTTATAATACTTTGTTCCCTGTCCGCCGGGTTCTGTCCAGTATCCGTCGAACTTATAGCCTTCATATGACGGAACTTTGGTAAGCGGAGTCATCGCGCTGCCCTTAGTAGCAGTGACAGTTCCCTGTCCGCCTGCGCCGCCGTCATCGTCAAGAATTATATTATAAACCGCAAGCTGCCATACAGCATAGATTGTATGCTTGCCTGAAGTCAGCTGACCAAACCATGTATTGACTTGGCCTTTACTTATTGCACAGGTGCCGGTTTTATCGCTGTAAGCATAAGCTGCCGTTGTCGCGCTGTTTGACTCAGCCCAGCCTAAGAAGCTGTAACCTACATATCCGGGTTTGGCTGTTCCGTCAAGCTCAACAGCTTTGTTGTATGTGAGTGTAACCTCCGCTGTCGGACCAGATGTGCCGCCGTTTGGATTAAGCTCAAGTATGAAGTTAATCGGAACGAATTTCGCGACAAGTCTGATATCAGACGAGGGCATAATTACCGCATAGGTTTCCGCCGTCTCAGTGGGGCTTTCCATTATATCAACTTCATCGCTTGTACTGTCGCTGATATACCAGCCGATAAATTCATAACCTGTGTTGGTCGTTACGGTGTATGTTACCTTTTCACCGTATTTCGCTTCAACACTTACAGCAGCAGCGGTTGATGTTGTTGCGTTGCCTGAGGTTATCGCTACTTTTACAGTACCGCCGAGTATTCCGTTTGTGCCGCTGCCTGTCGCTTTGTCAATACCGTCTTCATAGTAATTGGCGCGTGCGTACGCAAAGAACTGCGCTACAGAGAATTTAGCGTAACGCTTGTTGACATTTGCCTTACCGCTTACTCTGTCATCGCCGATAGTAACCGTTACGGAAGTACCGGTAACGTCTGTTGCCGCCGATGTAAGAGCGGCATCTGTATACCAGCCGTCGAATCCATAGCCCGTGTTGACTGTAGCGTAGAAGGTTACTTCTTTGCCGCAATATTCATCCTTCTCCGCTGTTGCGCCTGCCGCACCGGACGTACCGACCTTAACAGTACCGCCGGCCGCGTTATTTACATAACCCGCACTCGCGCTGTTGCTGTACGCATATGCTGTCGCGGTGAACGTCTGAATATCAAAGTATGCTATGAATACTACATTCGCGTTCTCCGGCATACCGTCTCCCTGTAACGCAGCACTGGTTTTTGTGCTGTTTCCGCCCCATGCGGTGACATCCGCGCCTGCTGAAGGAATGCTATCAGTCGCTTTATATTTTACCTCTGTCAGACTGTAGCCTGCCGCGGGCGTGATATCCAGCTTGGAAAGTATATCATCGCCTGTTTTAATCTTTGTTACACCGCTCTTGAGTGCAGCCGTACCGCCTGTGCCGACTATATATTTGCCTGTATTGCTACTTGTGTTGCCCGCTACAAGAACATTTGAAATGCTATAATCAAGCGGAGCCCAGATAGCGTAAAGTGTTTTTTCGCTGCCCGCGAGAACCCAACTGTTAACATCGGTGACACCTACAGATGTTGTGTACGCTGCGGTATCGGTCTTGGTTGTGTTCCAGCCTATAAGCTTATAGCCGGGTCTTGTCGGATTGCCTGTAATTGTAAGAGCTGTTCCGTAATAAGCTTTTCCGGATGTAACGCTGCCGTCCGAACCGCCGTTCTTATCATAGTTTACGGTAATACTCTTAATGTCAAACTTAGCGTAATATGTGCGGTCGGTTGTCATAGCTTCACATGATGTGCCGGTATATTTATTGCTCCATACGGTAACGTTACCGCTTGCGTTGGTTGTAACAGTCTTGTACCAGCCGCCGAACGTATAACCTGTTGCGGGAGCTGCCGTGATTGCGGCTGTTGTATTATAGATAATATCACTTGATGCCGAGGCACCTGCTGTGCCTGAGCCAATCTTAACCGTACCGCCGACACCCGCAGCATAAGTTCCTTCCGCGCTTGCCGAGTTACCGTAGCCGTAAACCTTAAGTGAATACTTAGTAATTGTGAACTTTGCGTAATACTCAGCACCAGCTGTTGCTTTTGCAATAGGTGTAGCTGCTGTTGTACATGCTGAATTGCTGTACCAGCCCGAGAATGTGTAACCGGTCTTATTTGTCGCTGTGTAGGTAAGTGCCGTGTTATAGTCAACGGTTACAGTCGCTGTTGCACCGGCAGCTGTGCTGTTAATCTTAACAGGACCGCCTGTTGCGCTCTCAGTGAAATTACCGTCAGTACCCTCTGTCATCGCATGAGCTTTGATAGTAAACTGTTTGATTGTCCACTGAGCGTAATAATTCTTAGTCGCGTTATTGTTGCCGTAATCCGCAACAGTAAAGCTTGTTGTTTCAGCATCAAGGAACTGGTTTCCGCCTGTAGCCGCATCATACCAGCCGTTGAATGTATAGCCTGTTCTGTCCGGCACTGTGACGTTCTGTTCAGAACCGTACTTAACATTTGAAAGAGTTACATGTTTGCCGTCTGTTCCGTCATTCTTATAGAAGTTTATGGTGTACTGCTCTGTTGCAAATTCAAGAGAAACACCAACATTATTCGCGGGCATTGTGCCTGTAAGACTGCCGGAAGCAACGCCGACATAATAGCGGCCTTCCAACGCTGTGATGTTCTTGATTTCATAGCTCGAACCGTAAGGAACGTCCTGATAGAAGTCTGTTACCTGATTTCCCTTAAGAGTACCGTTAACATAAACATCAGCTTTACCGTAACCGGCAATATTTCCGCCTGATGTTCCGTCAAGCTTACCGTTAAGGTCAAGCTTGAAACTTTTAACCGACCACTTGGCGTAAAGAGTAACAGTTGCGCCGTTTGTTGCGGTGAGATTACTAACCTCAGCCCCTTCAGCGTAAGCCACACTGCCTGTTGAGGTTGTTGCCCAGCCGGCAAATGTGTAGCCGGTCAGTGAGAATCCGTTCGCGGGCAATGTGTATGTTTTGTTGTAAGCACAATTATTTATGCTGTCCATTGTGCCTGTGGCTGCAGTGTCATTCTTATCAAACGCGATAGTGTACTTGTTTACCGTGAACTTAGCCCAGTACTCAAGATTGCCCGTGATGGTTGCGGGCGGAGTTGCGGTGGTTGTCATAGCCGCGTCACTGTACCAGCTCGAGGCAACGGTATAACCCGTTTTTGCCGTTTTCGTGAGGGTAATACCCGTGCCGTGTCTGTAATTATTTGCCGCGGTGCATGAAACCGTACCACCTGTGGTGCTTTCCGTGAAAGTATCGTCAGCGTTCTGAGTCATCGCGTGAAGCGTAACCGTATAGGATTTAATGTCAAATCTCGCATACCTTGTCACACCGCTCGCGTTATAGGTGATACCTGTCAACGACTTGCTTGTACTGACACGCTTATCATCATTCTTCCCTGTAGGAGCTTCTGAATACCAGCCTATAAAGTCATAGCCTGTATTGGGAGTTGCGGTAATTGAAGCGGAAGAATCGGTCTTGTTGATTACCTTTCCTTCTGAGGTTGCGCCCGCTGTACCTGTTGTGTCGGCCGTAACCAGAACAGTACCGCCTGTTGCGTTATTGACCCATGAGCCTGCACTCTCCGCTGTGTTGCTGTATGCCTTGGCTGTCACTGTGCAGTAAACAACGCTGAATTTCGCGACGAAATTAAGGCTGGTGACGTTCTCATAGCCTTCATCCTCACCGAGAGCCGGCATAGTTGAAGGAACAGTTGTCGGAGTGCCAAGTGTACCGTCAGTGTACCAGCCGTCAAACTTATACCCTGCCGCCGGTGTAGCGGTAACTACTCCTAAAAGGCTCGCGCCGTAGGCATAGCTGCCGCCGCCTGCGACAGTTCCTCCGTTTGTGCCTGAAGTGTAAGTACCGGGAGCGGATACAGTGTTGTAATACGCCTCAACGCTGACCGTATAGTTCTTTATTGTGTAGCGCGCGTAAAGAGTAATGTTGCTTGAGGGCTTGTATCCGCCGGTGTAGTCACCGGGCTGAATCTTGCTGCCGCCCGTAGTCTGCGTGGTGTACCAGCCGTCGAAGCCGTAACCTGTTTTTGTGGCGGAGGGGAACGTTGTGATACCGTTCTGAGTCCACTGAGCCGTGAGGGTTACAGTGCCCGATTCTGCGCCGAGGCTGTCGCTCGTGGTAGATTCTGCGTTATAGGTGTACTGGTTTCCCGCGCTGCTCTTCCAGTTAACGAATGAATAGGTTGAGTTTGCTGTGCCGCTTCCTACAATAGTACCGCCGTTAGCTGTTGCGTCAAATGTAACAACCTTCGCCGCGGGAGCTGTGAAGGAGTTTGCAGGGAGCTCAAACGAATTACCGTAGATGAAAGACTTATACTTGTCAGCAGTGGGACCGTTGCCCGAGCCGCCGCCGGCATTATAATTAACTGTGATGGTGTTCTTTGTCCACTTCGCGTAGTAGTCGTGACCCGAAAGGTTTGCACCGAGGTCGGGAACAGTAAAGTTCTTTGACGAATTAATCGTAAAATCATTAAGCGCGGTTGCACACGTATCATCTTCATACCAGCCGTCGAAATGATAACCTGTGGGGCTGCTTGTGGGGTCGGGAATATTCTTTACTGTACCGTAATAAGCGTTCGCGAAGTTAGCGACAACGCCATCGGTAGGAGCCGCAATACCTGCGGGATAGTTGTATCTGAATGTGATTCTGTAGTTCTCAATATCGAATCTTGCGTAAGAATTCTGGTCATTATCCTTCATCGTTACGCTGGCCGGATTACTAATCTGACCGCTCCATGTTGATCCTGAGGGCGGAGCGCTATACCAGCCAGCAAGAGAATAACCTGTTGCGGGAGTCGCGTTTAATGAGTAGCTGGAATCATAGCTGATTCTGGCTGTGGCAGTCGCGCCCGCCGCACCGCTGTTAATCTTAACAGTACCACCGGTGCTGCCTGTCGTCCATGAGGACGTGCTCGCCGCGGTGTTGTAGTATGCCACAGCGTTGGCATCGTGAATTTTCGCAGTCCACTGAGCGTAAAGAGTAACAGAGCCGTTGTCCTCCGGTGTAAGGCTTGTAACCTTGCTGACACCATTGGTGTGAGAAATCAGGTCGCCGGAGTTATTGACCTTCCAGCCGGAGAATTCATATCCGGTTCGCTCAAAAGCGTTTGTGATAGTGTATTCTTCACCGTAAGCACAGCCGGTAACAGGATCCATTGAACCGCCTGTATTTCCGTTGCCGTTAAATTCAATGGTATAGTGGTGAGGATTCCATACCGCGATGAACTCACCGCCTGAGAGGTAGTTCCACGAGCTTATCTCAGCACCCGCCGCGTACTCTGTGTCGGTCAGGCTGAAGTTCCAGCGGTAGAAGTCATAACCTGTTCTGGAGGGTGTTATCGCGTTGGAGGTGCCGCCCTTTGTTACTGAACCGACAACAAACTTTGATTCGTATTCGGCGATGCCTGTGTAGGTCTTGGCATTGTTATAATTAACGCCGCCGATTGTCATTGTACCGTTGTCGGGATTGTAGGTAATATCATAAAGGTTGGGCTTGTAGGTGAAGACATAGTCTGTGCTGGGGGTCATGTTGTCTTCAATCTTATCACTGACAATGCCGTCTACTATGGAAGAAGTAATTGAAGTTCCGTTTCTTGTAGCCGATTCAACCAGTGTATAGCCGTCAAAATTGTCATTTGAGCCGGCTTCGGTTGTGTCGCCGTATTCATAGGTTTCTTCTTCGTATCCGAGCTGTGTACCGTTATGCTTTTTGTGAGTCGCGGTAAGTGTACCTGTTTCCTTAACAAGATTTGCCGCCGCGGTTTCGAGATTAGATTGCGCGGTATCAACATTAGCCTGTGTTTTTGTAAGCGTACCGAGAGCCTCAGCCGCCGCTTTAATCGCGTTGGAGTATGTTGTCCATGTTGAGTCTGTATAGTAAGCCTGTCTCTTGCCTGCTGAAATTTCTTTGTTTAAAGCAGTACGGAGGTTGCCTTTGGCTATTTTCTGCGCCTCCAAATATGAATATACATAAGCGTCTCTGGAACTGGCTCTTCCTACGTAGATATCACCCGCAGCAACAATAGTCTCAGTAGATTTCGAAACAGGTATCGCTATCTTTGTTCCGCCGAAATAACGGACTCCCTGCGAAATATTGTTGCCGCCGCTGCTAGTGTTGCGTGCGCCGATTGTACCGCCGTTTGTATTTGTTGCACTACCGCCATTTAAATAGTAACCAACTGAAGCATAAGATCCACTTGGGTCGCTGCTTTTTCTGTTAACATCAAGTCCTATCTGAAGATTAGGAATACCATTGTAATTTCCGTATCTTGACGTATCTACGTAAATCGTTCCTGTCGAACCGGTAACCGTAATGCCGCCATCTTTGCAGTAATCTCCGAAGCCGCCCTCTTTCGTATTTCCGTCTATAACAGAATAACTGTCATCATTCTCAGTGGGAACGGTTCCGTTCAATAACGGTGTCGCATTATATTTACCTGTTGTACCCCCGCCGTCTGTACTGCTACCGGTTGTTGTCTTTACTTCGTGGAATCCTGTTATCCAGACAGTTCCGCCGCCATTAAAATTCGAATGCCATGTACTGTCATAACCCACCTGACCGTGCGTAGCAATAGTAGCCAGATACGGCGCGTAGCAGACTGAATACGCTGTTGACGTGTATGTCTTTCCGTCAAGTACATACTCCGCCGTCCATGTAATCGTTGAGTACGCCTTCGCCGCAATCGCTGTGCCGAGCGTACCTGCTGTAATTTCGTCTGAAACAGATGATGTGCCGCTGAAAATCTCTGTGCCGGCGGATTTGCTGTTGACTGTCGCGCCGGAGCATTTAATGCTTACGCTTGTCGCGCCGGGGCAGCTGAAGTAAACGTTACCCTTTGTCTGCTCGCCTGTTCTGAGATCGCCGTCATCCTCATTCTCACGGTCAACATAATACTTGAAAACACTCATATTGCCGCTTGCCGGAGTAAGGTAAATCGTTTCGGGAACGTAGAAATACAGTCCGCCGGTTGTTGAGCTTGCCTCAACAACCGCTTTCTGCTGAGTTTCAACAGTTGTTTTCTGCACGCTGACGGTATTGCTTGTCGCGGTCGGGTCGCAGAGAAGCTTCGCCTGAGTCTGCATATTTGTGTAGTATGTTGAGAAACCGCTGTATGTTACCTTATCAAGGTTAGAGGTAAGACCCGCGCAGTATGCTTCACGGATAGCGCCCTTGTCAACACCGTAAACACTGAAGCCTACGCTGAAGTCAAGCTCGATGTGGTTATCCTGCGTGCCGATACCCGTACGGTCCTGATAATATTGGAAATAAACATACATGTTTTTCTGACCTGTAATCGAAGCGGTGGAACCGTTGAATGAATACGGCTGGTTTGTTTCTGTGTTGCCGTATGTTCTTGATTTCCATGCGTCTTGATTACCGTCATGATTCGATCTGTCAACAATACAGGCGATACCGTTGGAGCCTCCTCCGTAGGTGTTGGAAAGATAGATATAGTTAAGGTAGCAGTCTCTACCGCCTCGGTCATGAAAATAACGGATAAAGCCCGCCGACAGGTTGGGAATCTGATTGAAATTAGTGAAACGTGAGGTATCAATAATTTCATAAGCTATGCCCGTGTAGGTGCTTGCCGTTCCGCCGTGGCCGGTTATCTCATCACGGTTTGTACCCACAATGCCTGTCGGGTTCGCGAAAGTACCCCATGATGAGTACTCCGTCCATGCCTTATAGTTAGAGCCGTCATCCTTCGCGTCATACTCTTTTGTAAGGCAGAGTATGGTTTTCGGATCCTCGTCAGGGAAATGCGTGGTTGATGAATGAGCGTTTTCCTGATCGGGGATAGAGTAACTGGAGCTGTTGTTTACCTGACCTACAAAATAAACAAGGGGATGAGCGTACGCACCCGCGGTGGTCTTGACATAAGCGCACGAACGGTTGCCGACCGCGGCGTAGTTCATCGCGCCCGTAACGAAAGCAAAGCCCGCCGCCTTGGGAACGTTACCACCATTTTCATGTTTACCTCTTCCTGTTACGCCTGTAAGCTGAAGAATCGGTTTGTAGATACCTGTATACATAAACGCGTAACGGAATGTTCCGCTGAGAACATACTCGGCAACCCATTCAATAATATAAACGTCGCCCTCACTGCAGTTAAGAGAGCATGTGCCGTTGTTAAAACTGACAGTCGCCGATCCGTTATAACCGGTAGCACCGGTTAAGCACGTCGCGCCTGACGCCACCGCGCTTGTATTTTCGCCGCCTTTGGTGCCGTCTACACCCGCAAGCGTTGACACAGATGTGCCGTTAATCGAGAGCAGACCGCTTATGCTTGTTACGGCATCGTATGTTTCCGAAGCTTTGCTGGTTCTCTTCCAGATTTTGTTAACGAAAATTTTTATATTGGTCGCCGAAGCGTTTACGAACGAAACAGAGCCGGTGGTTGACTTTGACTCGCCCGCCGCGCCTGACGCAGTATTAAGCAGACTGTAATACTGGAAAGTATTGGCACCCGGCTTAAGGTAAATCGTTTCGGGAGCGTTCGCCGCCTGACCTGCCAGAGACGAACCCGCCATATTCGGGCCGACATCT
>JAZLLB010000200.1:0-80173 GCA_045597925.1 Acutalibacteraceae bacterium | reverse complement strand
ATAATTGACGGTAAAGAAGCAAAAACTTCTTCAATCAGCGACAACGCGCTGCTGGTTGTTGATATGCCGAAGGGCGAACACAAAATTCAATTCTCGTATCACGCCAAGGGACTTCTTATCGGGGCGTGCATTTCCGGTGGTGCGCTTCTGTTTGTAATACTTTTCCTCGTTATCAGAGAGATTGTCAAAAAATATAAAGACAGGAAAAACGCTGTGTATTTTTCTCAGCAGATTGCTTCAGAAGATGACGGAAAAACCGGAATTGACGCTCTTATGGAGCAGGACTTGGGTCCTGATGCCACCGCTGAGGATTCTGAAGCTCTGCTTATGCAGGAAAGAGAAATTCCCGAAGAATATGACGAAGAATATTATGAGAGCTTTGAAAATTATGAAGAAGACGAAACGGAGCAGGAAGACGATTATGAATTTTCTGATGATGACGGCTATGAGCAGGATTAAGGTGACGTTATGAGCAGAATTCCGGCATTGATTTTATCTTTTGCGATATTTTTCAATCCGCTTCAGTTATCCTCCGCGGAAGGATATGAAAAAATGACAGATTTAAAAAAATCACTTTATATTCTTTTCAACAAAAGCGCAGTAACGGCCGAATACCATAAAGGAAAAGAAAGCACGGATATTTTTGATGAGAACGTTCCGTTTTCGCTGAATGAAACTGTTACTGTACTAAAAGAAAACGGCAGAAATTTTAAAATTCTCAGCCTTGACGATATTCATTATGAGGATTACGGATACAGGGCGTTTAATTCAATTTTTAACACTTGCAGAATACGGCGGCTCGTAAGAAAAATCAGACCCGATATGATTATTCTGCCGGGAGATATAGTGTGCGGCGTGTCGGATTACTATTCAATTCAGCGCATAACGGATTTGATGGAAAGCTTTGGGATTCCGTGGGCGCCTGTTTTCGGAAATCATGACGATGAAGCAAACTGTGATTTGAATTTCCTCGCGGACATTATGATGAAATCGCCTCACTGCCTTATTCAGAAAGGCGACAGCCGTATGGGCGTGGGGAATTATATAATCAACGTGGCAGAGAAAAATACAGACGGAACCACGAAAACAGTTGAATGTATTTTTATGATGGATTCGCACCATTCTCAGCCTAACGAGCTTCAGCAGAAATGGTTCAGCCGTGCCGCAAACGGAATAGACGAGCTCACAGACGGTGCTGAAATTTCACTTGTAATGCATATCCCGCTGCCTGAATATCAGTTCGCGTACGATATGGCGCAGAACGGTGAGATTCAGATGTCCGGCGAGCTGCATGAGAAAATCTGCTGTGAGCGCAATGAAAACGGTGAGCCTGTTCAGCGGGGATTCTTTGATATAATTAAGCAGACAGATTCGGCAAAATATATTTTCTGCGCGCATGACCACAGAAACGATTTTTCTGTTGAATATAACGGCGTGCGGCTTACGTATCTTATGAAGCTGGGTTTATCTTCGGGATTTCAACCGTTTTTTGACGGCGGAAGCGTTATTACAATCGGCGAAAAAGGCATCAGACGAATTACGCATAAGATATCAATTTTGGGAATCACCAAAGATATTTTGGATATTGATGTATAATTTTAAAAATATAATCACCGCTGTTTAAAGTATCCGGCGGTGATTTTTTACATCTGATTACAGACAGAGAAAAACGGACGTATCATTTTTGAAACGCCCGTTTTTGAATTTATCTGCAGTAATTTTTAATAAGGTCAAGATATTCGTCAAGCAGGAATGAAGCCTCGTGCTTGCCGACCGAAAGAAGCTCATCTGCGACCTGATCTTCGATACCCGCAATGTGACCCATAAACGCGAAATAGTTATCTGGAACAACATATCCCGTAGCGTCATTTGTAAGGCTCATGGGATAAACCTCAACATCTATGACAGAATCGTGCATGCTGGGATAATTCCAGTCCTTACCGTCCCAGCTTACATTGCCCTGTATATCTGTACCCCAGAATGTTTCTGGATAAAGTTCACCGGGGAACATTGCGAATCCCACTTTATGACCGAATTCAAGATAGCCTACCTCAGAAGCCATAACCGGTTCGCCGTCTTCTCTGTAATATACCTTGTTGTTGACGAGCTTAACCTCGCAGGCAAGAACAAGAAGTGTGTTTTCCGAGTGAAGCCAGATTTCTTTATGCTTAACATTGAGAATCGGCTCAAGCTCTGTTGCGTAATCCGCGCTTATAATAAGGTCACCGTAAATTTCACCGTAAACCTTAGATTCTTCGCCGAGTGACTGCCATTCGTCAAGACCCTCATAGCTTTCGTTGATATTGTCTCTTGATACCTGACCGAGAGCGCCCTGAACAATAATTGTATTGCCGCCTGTTTTTTCTTTGATATAATTGTCAAGATAATAAATATAGTCGGAGCTTACAAGCATACTGTCCGCGCCGAATGATGTGGGATGACAGCCGACCTCTGTGATAAACGTGGGTTCGCTTCCGCTGTCGGGAACAAATTTAAGTCCCGCCATATCGGGAAGGTCTTCTTTGTCGATAAGACCTCTCTTGTCTTTCATATAATGTGACGCATCAATCGGAGCGTAGTAAAGTTTACCGTCTTCCATATCTTCAAAAGCCTCTTCGCAGGCGATGATTGACTGCTCAATGAAATACTCTTTGAAGCTGTCTGAATCTTTAAGGAAAGAAGCCTTGTAAATACCCGGGAAAATATTCGCGAGACCGCCTAAGAAAAGTTTATAGAAGAAAGCTGTGCCTACGCCCTGAGTATCAAGAGCGGTATGCGCGTGTGTTGAGGCGATATCAATACTCGCGACCTTGATGCCCTTTGATTCACAGTATTCAAGAACGCCCTTTCTTATTGAACGGACATCAGTTGATGTTACGCCGAGAGAGTCAATCGCGCCGAATACCTCAACGCCTTCGCCGCTGTTGTCGTCAATAACGCATACACGGACTCTGTTGTCATCATAAACATCTTTCGCGACTCTGGGTTTAACGTCACGGCCGATATAATATCTGCCTTCGCCTATATCCTCGGGAACAAAGCTGCGGCTTGAATATCCGAGTGACCAGTGACTGCCTTCTTTCGCTGTTGTCTGATATGTATCTCTGCCGGCAAGGAAAGCGGCGTCTTTAGCACTGTAATCCTTAATCTTCTGCCAGTCCTTCGGATTGGGAGTAAGACGTACGATGCCTCTGAGAACATTTTCTACAAGTATGTTAAGAAGATTATAAAGAACCTTCATAACGTTGTTGCCGAAAGCACCCGGCTGAGACATATCTTCCATGCCGTTAAAAATGTCTTTGGTAACAGCTACCTTGTCAATACCGAGAAGAAGGTCTCTGTAAACAGTCGTACCGTTTTCGTCTTTTCTTGCCGATGCGCCGGTTCCCGCAATTGAGAACACCATAACAAGACAGAGAATGACGGAAACGATTTTTGTAACAGTACGTTTCATTTTATCGTTCCTCCAAAATAAGATTGGTTATATTATATATCATTAAACGCTTTGAATCAAGAAATTTTTATACAAAATAATCATAATAGTTTTGAAATATCTGATGTATTTTCTTGACTTATGTGTTATAATATATTGGTAAAAATATGTGACCGGTAAAACGGTCTCAGAAGAAGGTAGAAATTATGGCAAAGGTTGATATTTTTTCGGGATTTTTAGGTGCGGGCAAAACCACACTCATCAAAAAACTGATTGCCGAGGCTTACTCAGGTGAAAAAACAGTTCTTATTGAAAACGAATTCGGCGAAATCGGCGTCGACGGTAAATTTCTTGAAGATGCCGGTGTTGAAATTACGGAAATGAATTCCGGCTGCATATGCTGCAGTCTTGTGGGTGATTTCGGTGAAGCTCTCAAAAAGGTTGTTGAGCAGTACAATCCGGACAGAATCCTTATTGAGCCTTCGGGTGTCGGCAAACTGAGCGACGTCATCCGCGCCGTAAGAGATGTCGGCTCAGACGCTTTGCAGCTCAACAGCTTCACAACGGTTGTTGACGCGGGCAAATGCAGGGTATACATGAAAAACTTCGGCGAATTTTTCAATGACCAGGTTGAGTACGCGCAGACAATCATTCTTTCGCATACAGGACTTGTAAGCGAAGAGAAAACCGCAAAGGCGGTTGAGCTTCTGCGTGAGCATAATAAAGACGCGGTTATCGTTACAACCGACTGGGCACAGCTCACAGGCGCGCAGATTCTTGAAGCTATGGAAAAGAAAAACGTATCGCTTGAAGATGAACTTAAAAAGCTCAGTGAAGAGGACGAGTGCCCTGTATGCGGCGGACATCATCACCACCATGACCATGATGACGATGAAGAATGCTGCTGCCATCACCACCACGATGATGACGATGATGAAGACGAACATGAGCATTGCCACCACCATCATCACCATGACCACGACGACGATGATGAAGACGAGCATGAGCACCATCATCATGATGAACACTGCGGCTGTCACGACCATGAACACCACTGGCATCACCATCATCACGCTGACGATGTATTCACCAGCTGGGGCAGGGAAACTCCGGTTAAATATACAGCAGAAGAAATGGAAGCAATTCTCAAGACTCTTGAGGATGAGGAAAAATACGGAACAATTCTCCGCTCAAAAGGAATTGTCAGCAGTGAAAACGGTGAATGGATTCATTTTGACTATGTTCCGGGTGAGCCTGACGTACGCACCGGCTCAGCTGATATTATCGGCAGAATCTGCGTTATCGGCTCAAAAATCAACGAGGAAGCTCTCGCCGAGCTGTTCCGTCTGAGGTGATATAAATGGAAATACCTGTATATATGTTTCTCGGCTTTCTGGACAGCGGTAAAACTACTTTCATTCAGGATACTTTAGCCGACAAAAGGTTTAATTCCGGTGAAAAAACGCTTCTGCTTCTCTGCGAAGAGGGTGAAGAGGAGTATGACCCTTCAAAATTTTACGGCAAAAATGTTAAAATTGAGGTTATAGATAATATCGAAGACCTGACAAGAGAAAATCTTACGGCTCTGTGCAAAAAAGCGAATGCGGAACGTGTGGTTGTCGAATACAACGGGATGTGGCCTGTTGACACTTTTGTTCAGGCGGCTCCCGATGAATGGACTCTTTACCAGTGCATGCTGTTTTTTGACGCGTCAACATTCATGGCATATAACTCGAATATGAGAAATCTTGTGGTTGACAAAATTCTTCTCAGTGAGCTTGTCGCGTTCAACAGATTTGATGACGGTATGGACAAAGCGGAGTTTCACAAAGCGGTCAGAAGTGTCACAAGACGCTGTGACATTGTTTATGAATACAAAGACGGTCACGCTGACTATGACGACATCGAAGACCCGATGCCGTTTGATGTTGATGCTCCGGTAGTTACGATTGAAGACAATGATTTCGCGTGGTTCTACCGTGACCTTACGGAAAAAGTGAAGTCATATGTTGGCAAAACCGTTCAGTTCAAGGCGATTATTTCAAAGGGTCCCAAAATTCCCAAAGGTACATTTGTAGGCGGCAGGCATATTATGATGTGCTGTGAGGCGGATATCAGCTATTACGGCTTTGTCTGCACGTATCCTCTCTCCGAAACGCTTCAGAACGGTGACTGGGTAATTATCACGGCAGATGTTGCCTATAAATTCAACCGTCTTTATTCGGGGAAAGGTCCCGTTCTCAACGTAACAAATCTCAGAAAATGTGATGAGCCTGAGAAAAAGGTTGCGACATTCTTTTAATTTATGAATATTATTTTTGAGGATAAATTTCTGGTTTTTGCCGTCAAGCCCGTCGGAGTTCTTTCTCAGCAGGGTAACGGCGCGAATATGATTGATATTTTAAGTGAAGAAAGAGGAGAAGTTTTTCCTGTTCACCGGCTGGATAAAAATGTGGGCGGCATTATGGTTTTCGCAAAAACAAAATCAGCTGCCGCAAAGCTTTCTGCTATGGTACAGAATAACGAAATAAAAAAAGAGTACCTCGCGGTTGTGCGCGGTGTACCTGAGCAGAAAAGCGCAGTGCTCGAGGATTTAATCTTTAAAGATTCATCGAAGAACAAATCATTCGTTGTAAAAAGAATGAGAAAAGGCGTAAAAAAAGCAAGCCTCGATTATGAAACTCTCGGCTCGGTTACTGACGGCGAATCTCCCCTGTCGCTTCTGGAAATTCTGCTTCACACAGGCAGAACCCATCAGATAAGAGTGCAGTTTTCTTCCCGCGGCCTGCCGCTTCTGGGCGACGGAAGATACGGAGGAAAAAGCCCGCTGTGTGATGTTGCGCTGTGGTCACATTCGTTGACTCTTGCACATCCGTTCACAGGTGAAACACTTCATTTTGAGGCGGCACCTTCCGCAGAATATCCATGGAAATTATTTGTTTAAGAGGCTTCACAATCCTCCCGCTACACTTTGCGAGTGCATCTTATTTATACAAAGACGGCTGATTTTCAGTGTTGCTTTGCCACCGCAGTTACAGTTGAAAAATAAATATAAAAAATACATTTTTCAGAGAATTTTCGGTTCTCTGAAATTTTTTTTTGCAAAAAACGCCGATTTTGCAATATTTTGCTTCACAAAACCCCGATTTTAAACTATAGGTGAAAGGCATTTTCAAAATATGTGCCTTTCGTGAAAGGAGTACAGATGGGAAACAAACTAAAATCGAGAGAAAAACTGTTCTGTCTTTTCTACTGTCAGTGCAGAAGTCCGCGTATGGCGGCGGCAAACGCAGGCTACGGAATATTCACGGCGAAAGCTGCCGCAAAGCTTATATGCAGAGCCGATATTCAGGCTGAAATTGAAAGAATTGATTCCGTAATGCCTGTCACACAAAGCGAGATTGTCAGCGGATGCCGCACACTTGCTTTCGGTTCGGCCGCTGACGCGTTTTCGCTGATTCTCAGCGGTGACGAGGAACTGACAGCCGAAAAAATCGAAGCACTTAATCTGATGAATGTCAGTGAAATCAAACGGCCGAAAGGCGGAGGAATTGAAATAAAATTCTTTGACCGTCTTAAAGCGCTTGAAAAACTTTATGAGCTTTCTTCCTCTCAGAGTAGCGGCAACGCGCCGTTCTTTTATGATGCCATTGAGAAAAGCGCCGCTGCATTGAAGGAGGACTTCGATGCTCAATAGCACAGCGGCAGGCTTTGAGAAATTCTCAAAAAAGCAGCTCACCGTTTTAAGCTGGTGGAGCAGAAATTCGCCCTACAGAAGCAAAGACGCGATTATCTGCGACGGCGCGGTGCGCTCAGGCAAAACCGTCTGCACTTCACTTTCGTTTATTTTCTGGTCCTTTTATGATTTTAATAACACTTCATTTGCCCTTTGCGGAAAAACAATAGCATCACTTAAAAGAAATCTGATTGTGCCGATGAAGCCTTTACTTACCTCCTTGGGTTTTGAATGCAGAGAACAGCTTTCAAAGAATGTTATTGAAATTTCATACGGGAACAGAATGAACCGCTTTTATCTTTTCGGGGGAAAAGATGAAGGCTCGGCTTCACTTATACAGGGAATGACACTCGGCGGTGTTCTTCTTGACGAGGTGGCTCTTATGCCCCGCTCATTTGTGGAACAGGCAATCGCCAGATGCTCACTTGAAAATTCAAGGCTGTGGTTTAACTGCAACCCAGAGCATCCGATGCACTGGTTCTATAAAGAGTGGATTAAAAAGCACGATGAAAAGAACTGCCTTTATCTTCATTTCACAATGAGGGACAATCCGGGACTTTCGCCGGGTATAAGGAAGCGTTACGAAGCTCTTTATTCCGGAGCGTTTTATCAGCGTTTTGTAGAAGGCAAATGGGTCGCTGCATACGGTACCGTTTACCCGATGTTCAGTTACGATATTCATGTGAAGCCTGTGCCCGACAGTGAAGCAGATGAATATTATGTTTCCTGCGACTACGGAACGGTGAACCCCTGCTCCGCCGGACTGTGGGGACTTTTCAGCGGCAAATGGTACAGAATAAAGGAATATTATTATGATTCGCGCAAAGAGGGAGAGCAGAGAACGGATTATGAACACTGCCGCGCTATCGCGGATTTAATAGGTGAGCGAAAAATCGAAGCAATTATAATCGATCCCTCCGCAGCGAGCTTCATTCAATGTATACGCCGCGAGGAAAAATATAAGGTTATCCCCGCTAAAAATGATGTTATTGACGGAATACGGCAGGTATCCGATGCGCTTAAGAAAAAAGAGCTTTTTATTTCCCCCGAATGCAAAGACACATTAAGAGAATTTTCACTTTACAGATGGGACGAAAAATCGCTGCGTGACGCTCCGATTAAAGAGAACGACCACGCTATGGACGATTTGCGTTATTTCGTCACAACGGCGATGCGCAGAGAGGAAAACGATTTTATCGCCCTGAGTGTTGACAGAGAGGAGTAACAGTTTGGGACTTTTAAAAAGAATAACAGACTCAAAAACTGCGGTTTCGGTGCCGCAGACATACAAGCCCAATCCGTTCAACTTTTTAAACGGTTACGTTCCCCTTGCGAACGGACAGACAAATCTTTACCGTGAGCTTCGTGAAGCCGTTCCCGTTATTGATGCGGCTATATACAAGCTGGTGCGCCTGACGGTCGGCTTCAAAATTGAATGCTTCAATGAAAGAAACACCGAAATAATAAATGATTTTCTTGAATCCGTTCCGGTCGGCTCAAACAGATACGGAATTTATGAATTCATATCATCTTATTTTGAGCAGCTTCTGACCTACGGCACCGCTGTTGGCGAAATGGTGACTGACAAAAAAGGAAATCTCGCGGCTCTTTTTAACGCGGATTTAAAAAATATTGAGCTGAAAAAAAGCGATGACGGTATGAGAACACTTGTATGCACAGGCTTTCCCGGAATGGTAACTCCGGTTAAGTATCAGAATCTTGTGCTTTTATCCGTGCTGAATCCCGAAGGTGACAGTGTGTGCGGTGTTTCACTTTTAAAAGGTCTGCCTTTTGTAAGCGGAATTATCACTAAAATATTCACCACAATCGGTGAAAACTGGGAGCGTGCGGGAAATGTACGTTACGCAGTAACATACAAGCCCCAGAATGATGCGATGGACAGAGCCTACGCGAAAGACCGCGCTCAGCAGATTGCTAAAGAATGGGGCGAAACCATGAAATCAGGCGGTCCTGTAAGGGACTTTATCGCCGTGGGTGATGTTAACATCAAGGCTATCGGCGCAGACAGTCAGATACTTGACTGCGAAGTACCCGCAAGGCTTATGCTTGAGCAGATTGTCGCGAAAACAGGTCTTCCTCCGTTTCTGCTGGGGCTCTCCTGGTCATCAACGGAAAGAATGTCAAGCCAGCAGGCGGATATTCTCACAAGCGAGCTTGAAGCGTACAGGCGGATTCTTTCGCCCGTTATTTTAAGAATATGCAATACATTTTTAAGGCTCCGCGGAATTGCCGACAAGCCGAAAATCATCTGGGACGATATTACGCTTCAGGACGAGGTTGAGCTGAGCAAAGCAAAACTTTATGACGCGCAGAGAAAAAAGATTGAAAACGAACTGAAAGGAGAAAGCAATGGCTGAAAACTTTAATTCACAGAAAAGCGGCGGGTACATTCCTGTTGAGGAACTGGCGCAGATAAACAGATTCACATATAAAGAGCTTTCCGCCGACGAGGTTTTTACGTTCAGCGTTAATCTTTGCGACAATGAAATCGACCGAGACGGCGACTGCTTTGACGATGCCGCTCTTGAAAAGCTGAAAGAGCTTTTTATCGGCGTTACGGGAATTTTTGACCACGTTCATTCAAGCAGAAATCAGACCGCAAGAATTTATTCCGCTCAGGTAGTTTCGGCAGGGGATAAGCTGACATCCTACGGTAAGCCTTACAAGGCTCTCAGAGCAAAAGCCTATATGCCGAAAACAGAAGAAAACGCCGAGCTTATGGAAAAAATCAATGCGGGAATTTTAAAAGAAGTCAGTGTCTGCTGCGGAATTGAAAATCATATCTGCTCAATCTGCGGCAATGATTTAAGAGGCGAAAAATGCTCTCACGTGAAAGGTGCTGAATACGGCGGCAAGCTTTGCTACAGTATACTCAGTGACCCGAAGGATGCGTACGAATGGTCTTTCGTCGCCGTTCCCGCACAGCCGGGCGCGGGCGTAACAAAGAGTTTTGAGAAAAGAAAGGTTGCCAAAACTTTTTTTGAATGCGAAAAATCCATGAAGTCAGGAGGGGAAATCCTGATAGACAGCGTTCTTTCAAAAAAGATGGGCGAAAAGCTCACAAAACTGAAAAAAGAGGCATCACTCGGCAGAGAATACCGAAAAGATATCACTGCCGAGATTATCAGATACTCATCAATTATTCTTGACGATTTTGATGCTTCCGCACTGGAAAAAATGTGCTTGACGCTTGAAATAGATGAGCTGAAGGCTTTAAGGGAATCTCTGTCGCAGAAAGCGGCAAGACTTATTCCCCTTGAACCACAGCTTACCTGCACAATAAAAAAAGGAACAAAAGACAATAACGATTTTATTTTTTAATCAGGAGGTTTTTTAATGTCATTTGATAATATAAGACTCGAAAAAGGGATGTACGGCAACGGCCGCACTTTTACACAGATGCTTGAAGAGGTTGACCCTTCCGAAAACTATAAGGGAACTTCTCTTGAAGGTCTTGACGCGTTTCAGCGTCAGCTTAAAAGATTCGATATCAAAGTCGCAGGACCCGACAGCAGTGTTGTAGGAAAGTTCTTCCAGACATCTGGTGCCGCGGTGCTTTTCCCCGCATATCTCACAAGAGTTATCCGCTGCGGAATTGAGGAGGCAAACTACCTTTCAAGCATTGTCGCATGCACAACAAATGTTGATTCTATGGACTACAGAGCTGTTGATTTCAAGCTCGATTTTGACACAGCTACTGACGCTCAGAAAAGAGCACTCTGGACAGGTCTCGCGGAAGGCGGACAGGTACCTGAAGCACAGTACACCATCGGCGACCGTCTTGTAAGCCTTCGTAAAAGAGGCAAGATGTTCTCCGCTTCATATGACGCAATCCGTTTTCAGCATCTTGACGTTGTCGCTGTTGCTCTTAAGAAAATCGGCGCCGCAATGGCTCACAACATCACAGTTGACGCTATGAAAACAATCTATGACGGTGATGACGAGGAAGGAACAAACGCCGTTACCGTTGATGAGGTCAGCTCATTTACATTCAACAATCTTGTTGATTTCTGGGCAGGTTTCTCACCGTATAAACTCACAACTCTTGTTACCACTCCCGCTGTTGCGGCAACACTTATCAAGATGGATGAATTCAGAGATTCAACCGCAGGTCTCAACTGCCACGGAACAGGCAAACTTATCTCCCCGTTCGGTGCTGACCTTATTTCGGCAAAGGGACTTGTTCCCGCTTCCGCAATTGTGGGTCTGGACAGAAGCTGTGCTCTCGAGCATCTCAAGGTCGGCGATATCGAGGTTGAATACGGAAAAGTTATCGACCATCAGCTTGAGCAGGTTGTTATAACATCAATCGACGGCTTCGCTAAAATCTTTGAAGGCGCAAGCGGTGTAATGGCGTTGGAAGCAGGCGCGGAATGGTAAACGAGCTTGACGTTTTTGACGCATTGAAGCACCTCACTGATGTGAGTAATGACGATTATCAGCAGACAGTTGATTTGTGCAGGCAGTGCTTTGATTCACTGAAAAAAGAGCTTAAAAGAGGTGCTGATTTTGCCGACCCGAGAGTGATTTCGGCAGCGGCGGCAAGAGCGTTTTATATGCTCTGCATAAAAGAAAAATCCGCCGATTATGACAGTATTACGTCATTCAAAGCGGGAGATGTGAGTGTTTCACATGATATAGGAGCGTCTGATGAAAAAATAAAATCCGCAAAGGTGCTGTGTGAAGAAGCCGCCGTAAAACTGATTCCGCTTATGGACGACAACGGCTTCTTTGTCGGAAAGGTTGACATATGAGAACGCCGAGCTTTAAAAAGATGTTTGATAAATTCGGCAGAGAAATAACTCTCAGTACAGAAGACGGCTGGCGTTCACCTGTGTTTCACGGTTTTATTCAGCCGCTGAGATATAAAAACAAGATGTATCTTGACGGCGTATATACGGTTATTGGTTTTGATAATCAGGGAAAATATCTTTATATAGGTCCTCCTGAGCATGACCTGACCGAGCTTGACACTCTTACGGGTCTTGTCGAATGTGACGGCGTGAAATACACAATCGACCGAGCCGAAAAGGTTTATTATTCGGAAAACCCGGTGTATATCTGGGCAATTATCAGAGAAGTTGTGGAGGTGGACTGATGGATTCAATTATTGCTTTACCGTCAAGAATAGTAGAATGGCTTTCAGAAAGAGAGCAGCTTGAAGATATTAATTTTTTCACGGAGTTTCCGCCCATAAACAAGGCTGTTCCTTTAAAAAAAGCTATTGTTGCCGTCGGCATCAGAGATATGAAAATCATCGATAAGTTTATTGAAAACGATGACGGCGTACTTGAACGTCAGGAATACTGCCGTTCGGCAGATATCAATGCAAGACTCAGCATCTGCGTTCCGTATTCCTACGGCGGTTCTGCGTGTCATGAGATTTTCACCAAAATCATTAATGAGCTGACATTTAACACCGACCTTAATATAACCGAGTCGGTGTGCGATGAAATTCAGTCAGACAGAGATACCAGTGCGCTGGTTTTAACAGCCAGCTTCAGAATAAGCGCTGATTTCTGCCCCGCTGAGGTAGCCGACGAGAATTTCTTCTCATTTATGGATAAGAATTTCCTTTGCGGCTCTCATCTTAATGATGCAGCCATTCATGTTACAGCGGAAGATAAGGAAAAATGGAATTCACCGGTGCTTGTTGGTTATTATTTCGGAACCGGAACAGCAAGCAGAGTAATAAATATCGGATTCAAACCGAAATTTATGATGCTTTTCTGCTATGACAGTACTCCTTTTGAAATGGATTTTGAAACTCAGACTGTAAGTCCGCAGTTCGGATTCGGCTCAGACAGCTACAGCACACAGGGGATTTCAATACTGTCATCAGGCTTCACGATTCATACAGATGTTGAGGGAAACACGAGAACCATGCTCAATGAAGCAGGCAGAATTTATTGCTATATCGCGATTAAATAAATAATCAGTTTAAAAAAAGCAATCTTGAGGAAACGTTTTTGTTGCCTTAAGATTGCTTTTGTTTATTTATTATGCTTTTTGTCTTTAGATATACTTTGCTGAAGTTTTTCAGCGGCAGTCTCTTTTTTATTCTGATGATTACGCTCAATCTCTTTTGCGTATTCATAGTAAAATTTATCAACTTCTATATCCTTTAAATCCATAAGCTTTTCGTCTTTATAATCATGGGATTTAGATGATATATGTCTGTGCCGAAGCAGGTTCGAGTTCGAGAAATCATCAATTCTTTTCTGAACACCGCCTTCATTGTAATCCTCAAGAATTTCCTGATTTTTTTTCGCATGCCTTTCATTAATTTCTTCTGATTTCAATGCGTGTTTTTCACTGTTTTCGTGTCTTTTTTCGATTTTTTCATATTCGTGCTGAAGTTTTTTCTGCTTTCTTTCGATACGCTTCTTTTTATAAAAATACCATACCATTATCAGTGAAATAATCTGGACAATCAGAAGTTTCACCATTGTTGGATAATTTGTTATTTTCGATTGGCTGAAAAGCAGAGAGTAGGTAATGAAATTATAGAAAAAATGGTCAAAATATGAAGCCCATATATTTCTTGTTACTCTTGCCAAAAGTCCCCACTTAAGCGCGGTTATAAATTCATGAACAAACCAGAATACGCCTATTGATATCATCAGTGCGGGATTCATCATATCTCCCGAATATTGGTGCATAGCTATATTTTTCGCGTGAAGTATAAGCATCATCGGAACGTAAAGAGCAATCTGAATAGCATTCGCATCAAAGAACATATAAACCGAGCGGGCTGTTTTAATAACATAGCCTCTGAAGAAAAATTCTTTTGCGAAAACACATATAATCGTTGAGATTAAATAAGCAGCTATGGTGATAGGTGTACTGACATCACCTGCATAGTTATGATTGGGCGTAACAAACTGCACCTTCGCCCACTCAAAATCAAAAGCCGCATATATTAAAGCGGAAAATCCCGCAACAACCGCCGTGGGAATCAGCGAAAAAAGCGCGCCCCTGTACACTCCTTTAAAAATAGCTTTAGGATTAAGAATAACACCGTATGACTTTACGTTTTTTTTCTTGGCAACGCAGGCAACGCCGACAGACACAAGGCCCAGAACATAACCGTATAGATTGTTTCCGAGAATTGACGCATCACCCATAAAGTTCCTGTAAAATGCATCAAAACAGAAAGCTACAAGGACAAAAAGATATACTTCGATAATTCCCGGAAGAACCTTGCTTTTTGGATTTGCCATTTATAACACCTCAATTTACGGAACAATTTTTATATGCCGGAATTTGCGGTTCAGCAAAAGCTCACGCCGCTGCCGGTAATCAGTTTTTTTCTTTCAATATATTGCAAATCAGAGAAATTTCCCGTTTGCTTTTCAAGCGTTTCAATCAGAAGAGACGGATTGAGATTCACGGAGCTTCCTGCCGCAACCGTAAGATTCATAACAACCGCACTATTCTGAATTTCAACATTCTTTTCAAAAATCTGTTCAATAAGGTTAACCTGCTTAAGAACCTTTCTGTGACCTTTTTTACCCATCTTTTCCGCCGTGAGTTCTTCTGAGTTCATAAGCTCTTCGGCTTTTTTGCCGAAAGCATCTGCTTCATCTTCTGAATTAAAAATCAGTTTTACCTGATATTCCGCGGCGGAAATTTCATTTATATTATATACAGGGTCTGTAACGGATACTATTTCAACACCCTCCGGCATAGCAGAGGAAAGCCTTTTGTTAACCTCGTCATTTGTCATGTCGGATTCAATTCTTATATCCATATATTCACAGCTGCTGCTCTGACCCAGAGACAGCGGCAGCGCGAACGCAATATACGGATGCGGATTGAATCCCTCGGTATACCACATCGGCAGCTCGGCACGGCGCACGGCTCTTGTCATCATACGGTTAACGTCAAGATGCGAAACATATATCATTCTGCCTGCTTTACTGAAACGGATTCTAACACATCGCATGACATTTACCTCCGTTGAGCTTATTCGCTCCGCAGCCTGCGCATTTCTGACGGCAGTTCTGCGTTGTTTCGCTTCTGTGAGCTTTTTCGTTTTCTTTTATAAGAAATTTCTTACTCACACCATAGTCAAGGTGATCCCACGGCAGAATTTCAGTGAATTCACGCTTTCTGTTGGCGTAGAATTTCGGGTCTATTCCACACTCCTCAAAGGCTTCAGTCCACAAATCAAAGCGGAACTGATCGTCCCAGCCGTCAAAACGGCAGCCTTTTTTCCACGCACATTCCATAACCTTTGAAAGACGTCTGTCACCCCGCGCGAACACTCCCTCAAGGAAGCTGGTGAGGGTAAAATGAGTGCTGATGTTTATTTTTTTTGTCCTGACACTCGCCATAAGATGCTGCTGTTTTTCCTCAAGCTGCTCCATGGTATCCTGCGCCTCCCACTGGAAAGGTGTGAACGGCTTGGGTACAAAAGAAGACGCACTGATATTTACCGTAACGCCCTTTCCCTTAGGCTTGTCGGGGTTGTTGTAAAATTCATTTACGACTTTCTGACCAAGCTCCGCTATACCCGCCACATCGTCAAAAGTTTCTGTGGGAAGACCTATCATGAAATAGAGTTTAACTCCTGTCCAGCCGCCGGAAAACGCCTTTCTTGCGGTTTCCATAACTTCTTCCTCTGTTACATTTTTGTTTATGGCGTCACGCAGCCGCTGTGTTCCCGCTTCGGGGGCGAATGTAAGACCGCTCCTGCGCACAGCCGTCAGCTTCTGCATAAGCTCCTCCGAAAAGTTATCAACTCTCAAAGACGGCAAAGCCACGTTTATTTTTTTATCGACCGTCCAGCTGAGCATTTTATCAAGCAGCGGTTCGATTTCGGTGTAGTCGCTTGTACTCAGAGAGCAGAGAGAAATTTCGTCATATCCTGTTGTTCTGCACAGACTTTTGCTCTGCTCGTTCACAACATCCGCGCTTTTTTCTCTTATGGGTCTGTATATGAATCCCGCCTGGCAGAAACGGCAGCCGCGGATGCACCCGCGGAAAATTTCAGCAGTTACTCTGTCATGAACAATTTCAATTGACGGAACAATAAAGCTTTCCGGATAGTGAGCGGCATCAAGGTCGCTGACAACTCTTTTGACCGCTTTTTTCGGTGCGGTATATTTGGGAGTTACGCTTTTTACCGTGCAGTCTTCATTGTATTCAACGTCATAAAACGACGGAACATAAAAGCCGTCAAGCTTAGCAATATCACAAAGGAACTCATGCTTTGACGAGCCTTTCTGTTTGTGATATTTCAGTAAATCAAGCAGCTCGTTTGTGGTATCCTCACCTTCACCGAGCATGATGACGTCAATAAAATCCGCAATCGGTTCTGCGTTGCATACACACGGTCCGCCCGCAACAACAAGAGGTGTGAGGCTTTCCCTTTCTTTTGAATAAAGCGGAATACCTGCTAAATCAAGCATATTCAGCACATTGGAATAACTCAATTCGTACTGAAGCGTAAAGCCGACCATATCAAAATCCTTAACCGGGTCTCCGCTTTCAAGAGCGTAAAGAGGTATGTTGTTTTCACGCATCTGCTGCTCCATATCAACCCACGGCGCGAAAACTCTTTCGCACCACGCGTCGTCACGTTTGTTGACGACAGAATAAAGAATTTTCATACCCAGATGCGACATTCCTATTTCATATGTATCGGGAAAGCAAAACGCGTATCTCAAATCAATTTTGCTTTTATCTTTCATAACGCTGTTAAGCTCGCCGCCCACATATCTTCCGGGCTTCTGAACTTTCAGCAAAACCTTTTCTGCTTCTGTTGGTATCATTTGTATATCTCCATATTTTAAGGCAATGCCGCGCAATTCAGGTGTGCGGATTGCGAAGTAAGATTTTTCGTCAGATTGTTTCAAAATTTTGAAGAAATACTTCCGTATTTCAAGAGATTTTGGAGCGATATGACAGAATAATATTCAAGCAAGGCATGCGCCGCGAATTGCTTAGCATTACCTTAGTGTTACTATGCTCACGCCGTCTTCACCTTCGCCAAAAGTGCCGAGCCTATGTGATTTTACATACGGGCTCTTTTTAAGGTAATCCTTAACGGCGGCCCGAAGTTTTCCCGTACCCTTGCCGTGAATTATCGTAAATTCATTCAGCCCCGAACGCAGTGCCGAATCCATGAAGCGGTCAAGTGTCATAAGACACTCGTCAACGGTCATTCCTCTTAAATCAAGTCGCGTCTCAGCTGACATATTTGCCCGTGAATCCATTTTGCTGCCGTTTCTGTATTTCGGAACGTCCTGCTTTTTCTGCTTTTCAACAAGGCGCAGATTTTCGAGCCTTACTCTTGTTTTAATTGAACCCATCTGCACCTCAACAAGCCCCTTGCTGTTGGGAAGGGCGGTTACTCTCGCTTCACCGCCGATATCCGCAAGCACAACGCTGTCTCCGATTTCAAGCGGTCTGGGCAGAACGTAATCCTCGTCATTGCCGTATTCCGCTACGGGGTCAGCCGCCGCGTCAATTGCGGAAACGCCGCGCTTGATTGCCGCTCTGGCGCGTCTTGCCATTTCCGCGGCATCTTTTTCTTTTGCCTGCTCTTTTTTGAGTCTTTCAAGTTCGTCAAGCATAGCGTATGCCTCACGCTTCGCCTGCTCCGTTATCTTCAAGGCGTTGGATTTCGCCTTTTCCATTTCTTTTTCACGCAAGGTCTGAATTTCCGCTTTCATGGCTTTTGCTTTTTCGATTTCAGCCTGAGCCTCACGCTTAAGGCGTTCAGCCTCCTGACGCTCATTTTCCATACCCTTGCGGCTTTCCTCAAGGCGTTCAACAACATCTTCAAACATATTGCTGTCGTTTGAAACAAGTCTGCCCGCGTGCTCGACTATTTCGGCTGAAAGTCCGAGCCGCTGTGAAATAGCGAACGCATTTGACCTGCCGGGAACACCTATGAGAAGCCTGTACGTAGGCTTGAGCGTAGCAACGTCAAATTCGCAGCTGCCGTTGATTACACCGTCAGTCTGCAAAGCGTACGCTTTAAGCTCCGCGTAGTGAGTTGTCGCCGCGATTTTCGCTCCCTGCTTTCTAAGCTGCTCAAGAATTGAAATCGCCAGTGCCGCGCCCTCTATCGGGTCAGTACCCGCTCCGAGTTCGTCAATGAGAACAAGACTTTTATCGTCAGCTGTATTCAGAATGTCGATAATATTTTTTATGTGAGATGAGAATGTCGAAAGTGACTGCTCAATGCTCTGTTCGTCGCCGATATCGGCAAGTACATTGTCAAAAACGGAAATTTTACTCCGGTCATCAACAGGAAGCATAAGTCCGCACATCGCCATGAGTGAAAGCAGACCGATTGTTTTGATAGATACGGTTTTACCGCCTGTGTTGGGACCGGTGATAACGAGCGTGTCAAATTCACCGCCCAGCTTTATGTCAACCGCGACAACTTTTTTCGAATCAATTAGCGGATGTCTTGCCCTTTTAAGCTCAATTACACCCTCATTGTTGAGTATTGGCGCACTGGCTCTCATGGCGTACGCAAGCTGTGCCTTACCGAAAATCAGATTCAGCTCAACGGCACATTCGTAGCTGTCTTTAATACTTTTCGCAAATGAACCTGCCGAAGCGGAAAGCTCCGCGATAATGCGCTCTATTTCATCAGCCTCCTGATTTTTCAGGAGCTTGATTTTGTTGTTTGATTCAACAACGCCCATGGGTTCGATGAAAACGGTGGCACCGCTCGATGAGGTATCGTGAACAAGACCCGGAATCTCACCTCTGTGCTCAGCCTTGACAGGCACAACAAACCTGCCGTTTCGCATGGTGATAATGTTGTCCTGCAAATATTTTGAAATATTCTGATTCCTTGTGATTTTGCTCAGCTGTTCTCTGACGTGTGATTCCTGCATGCGGATTTTTCTTCTGATATCCGCAAGAGCCGGGGATGCTGTATCGGAAATTTCCTCCTCAGAAAGAATAGCGTTTTTTATGGAATCCTCAAGAAATTTGTTCGGCTGTAAAGCATTGAAAAGCGAATCAAGGCAGGTTTCAACGCCGGAGCAGGTGCCGCGCCACTGAACGATTGTTCTGATAACATGAAGCACGCCGGCAATATCAAGCAGTTCTCTGAACGTGAGAAGACTGCCTGCGTCCGCTCTGAAAAGGGCGTTGTTTACGTTTACAAGTCCGCCAAACGCGGGACCGCCGAAGCGCGCGAGAAGCATATGAGCATCCTGCGTCTGATTAAGAAGCGCCTTCGCCAAAGGCAGTGAGCTTTCAGGGCGCAGTTCCCGTGCCATGATTTTCGCGTCCTCGCACGAAACATGAGCCGCCAGCTTTTCAAGCACCTTGTCAAGCTCCAATGATAGATAATGTCTGTTTTCAGTCATAACCGTACCTCTATGTAATGCTCTTGTAAAAATCAAGAGTTTTGTATTTTCTGTCTGTCTGCGCAAGCAGATATTTTTCGCTTACGTCAGCGAGAATTTTAAAATTTTCCTCGCTTAAACTAAAAGAAAAAAGTTTTTCGTTTTCGCAATAGCATATATATCTCATGGCTGAAGCAACACCAAGCGGAATTTCCTCACAGGGAATGTCGCCCACACAGTCGGCGCAGTAAAGATGCCCGTCATAAACGCAGAAATACATGATATCGTCCTCAAATTTTCCGCATTCGGCACACGCCACAAGGTCGGGCATATAGCCGGCGAGGCACAGCGTACGCAATTCGGCAATCGCCTTGAGCTGAAGCTGTGAACGCTTGTCCTTTGACAAAAAATGCAGACAGTTGAGCGTAAGCCTTAAAAAATCGGCGGCATCCTGCTCCTGCGGAGCAAGCTCATACTGAAGCTCACAGAAATACTGCGCCAGAGCCAGCTTGCCGATATCATTTCTCAAATCAAAGAAAATCTCTTTGGGCTGAATTTCATCTATGACATAAGCGTCTTTTCCGCGGTAGATTGAAAGGTCGGAATAAGAAAAAAGCTGGCTTCCGCACTGGGAGCGGCTTTTTATTCTCTGCGCTCCTCTGACAAAAGCACGGAGCACGCCGTAATCTCTTGTAAGAACGGTGACAAGCCTGTCGTCACCGTTTGTTTTGTGCTCCTTTATTATCAGTCCGTCCGTGTTCATCCGCATTTTTTCTGTTCTCCTGCGTTATATGCTTATACTGTAAATAGTCGTTGATTTTGCCGCTTTTTGCGAATTTATCCCACGCGGCGAGATTGTTTATATCCATAAAAACACCCTTTGCAGATTTTGTGATTATATTATCTGCGTTTTTGTGTTTTTATTTCATAAAAATATGGCGAAAATATAATATTTTTAATTATTGATTACCATGCTTTGATTGCAATGGCACTGTTTGAAAATCCGTCCCATAAACCGGGATTTGTCATTGAATTTTTTGCTTCTTAAAATCAGACATTTTCAGGATAATCAGCAAATATACAATGGTGCATACCGTCTCAGCCAATGCCATAAACAAGTTTTGGTCTCCGGTTGCTACAACCACCCAATCTAAAACTGCTTCTGCAAAAATACACAATGCCGGAGCAAACCGAAGTATCACAAAAACGGTTTTGTCTTTCCTTCCGTACCAAAGGACAAAAGCGAGAATAAAGCAGACTACTGCCGGTATTAACCCGTATGTAAGTTCCTGCCAGAGTCCGTGATAAAAGTAAGACACATCGTTGTATCCTTTTTGGACAACGGTCAGTCTCTTAAAAATGCCCGTAATATAAAACATCAGATACACATAAAGTCCGACATTTATTCCGGCAACATAGTTCTTTTCACTGAATAATGCAATCAGTGAGCAGGTGAACATCCAGAATCCAAGCGAACCGCAACTGAAAAGAGCAAAGCTCCACAGATCATCTGCGGAAAACTGACTGAAGAACGCAACCGCCAGACCTGCCAGAATGCCAAGTACGGCAACAATCATATATGATTTAGCATTATTAAAGAAACAAATCTTTTTCATCATTCTGATCTTTCCTGATACATTCTGATTATTCTATGAACACGTTATATCCGGTGAGTTTACTTCCGGTGATCGTAATGCAGTATGTTTCTCCGAAATTTGCTGAAAATGTTATATCACCCATCGGGACCATATATTCTTGCGGATAAATATTATCATAGTTGGGATCACAATACTGTGTTACCGCTGTAAAATTTAATGCAGCGTTAACGGTATCGGCAGGGGTATTAAGTTGTCTCTTATAGAATGACCAATACAAATCTTGACTGTCTTTTTTTATCATAGATTTATCTGCGTTGGATAGTCCTCCAGTACCGTCAGAGCCGTTAACATCGTAATCTATGAGAAGCAAGCCAATATCTTCATCCAAATCAAATTTAATGTTTACCTTTATTTCATCTTCCTCTGCCAGAGGCGGTGCGCTATTAAGTGCTCTGATTATTATTACGGCAAATAGGAGTACCAAAGTAAGAATGACTGGGATTAAAACTTTGAATATCTTTTTCATTATTTTGGCCTCCACAGTATGTCATTAAGATACGATGAAATTTGTTGTGAAAAAGAAATTTTTTATCTTAACGTGTTCTCTGCAAATTCTGATTTATCGTTCACTATCCCCTCAGTCACTCCGTGACAGCTCACCCAAGGGAAACCTTTTTCGCCTGCCGAGAGAAAAATTCAGATAACATATTCAGTTCATGCACCGAGTGTGGAATAAGATAGCAGTTATCCCGACTTCTGAACCCCCACCGCCAAAATCTGAGATTTTGCCACCTCCCCCAAGGGAGGCAAAACAACAGAAATATTAAATTGTACATACCGAGAGAAAAATTCAGATAACATTTCCAGCTCGAACACCGAGATATAAAATCAGATAACAGTTACCCCGACTATAAATTCTGACCGTCGAGGCCGAAGTTGTGGATAAGACCTTCTCTGTTGCGCCAGCCTTCCTTGACCTTTACCCATGTGTGAAGATTGATTCTGCACTGGAAGAATTTTTCCATGTCCTCGCGCGCTCTTGTGGAAATCTTTTTGAGCGTTGCGCCCTGTTTGCCGATAATTATGCCCTTATGGCTTTCTTTTTCGCAGTAAATAACCGCGTCTATGTCAAGAATGTCGCTGTCTTCTCTTTCACGCATTTTTTCAATGCTGACCGCCGTGCCGTGTGGAATTTCCTTATCGAGATTGCGGAGAATTTTTTCTCTGATTATTTCAGCGGCGATAACTCTTTCGGGCTGGTCTGTAAGAGTATCCTCGGGGAAGAAGAAAACGGACTCAAATGCCAGCTTCATCAGCTCGTCCTCAAGGTCGTTCATGTTGATTCCGCGAAGTGCCGAAACGGGAACAATTGCCTCAAAGGGATAAAGCTGTGAGAATTCAAGTATTCTCGCCATCATCTGCTCTTTTTCGGGTATGGTGTCAACCTTATTTATGGCAAGAATAACGGGCAGCTTTTCTTTTTTGAAGCGCTCAATGAGCTCTTTTTCCGCGGGACGAAGCTCGCCCATTGGCTCTGTGACGAAAAGCACGGCGTCAACGCCTGAAATGCTTTCGTCAACGGCTTCCATCATTTTTTCGCCCAGCTTTGTTTTCGGTTTGTGGAAACCGGGAGTATCGGTGAATACAAGCTGTGTTTCGTCTTTTGTGAGAACGCCCATGATTCTTGTGCGGGTGGTCTGCGGCTTATCTGAAACTATGGCGATTTTCTGCCCTAAAAGTCTGTTGAGTATTGATGATTTGCCAACATTGGGACAGCCTACTATTGCAATAAACGCGGTTTTAGTCATTCTTTTTACCTCTGAAAAAATCAAATACTTTTTGCGGTCCCGCGAAAATAAAAATTCCGTCAAGAACCAGAGTTATAATCAATATTATTATATAAAGCGGATTCGCCGTGTAATACGCGAAAAGCTTTCTGAATGCCTCGGGCTGGAACATAATGATTATGCCCACGGCAATCGAGAAAATAGCGGAAATTAAAACTCCTCCTGCCGCCGTGTCCTTTGAAATTTTCACAAAAGGATTTTTTTCAAGCGTCGCAGCATCCGCGGCTTTTTCGATGCCTGTGTTTATAAGCTCGCCTGCCATGACGAGAGCAGACATCATCAGAAGCACCGCGAATTCAGTTTTGCTGATTGTGAAAAAATCATACCGCAGCAGAAAGAACATCATATAGCCGAAAAGGCTTATGTGAAAGCGCATGTTTCTCTCATGGATAATCGCGTAACGTATTCCCTGAAACGCGTAGCCGAAGCCCTTTATGAACGCTTTCATATTATTCACCGAGATAGTAGCTGCTGTTGCGTTTAACGCCCAGCTGAGTGAGAATATGTTCTTCTTTTTCTCTCATTCGTACCTGCTCAATGCCGCCGGCCTCATGGTCATAGCCTAAAAGATGAAGCATTGAATGAACAGTGAGAAATCCTATTTCACGCTGAAGTGAATGTCCGTACTGCTCCGCCTGAGCTACAGCGTGTTCCATTGAGATAACAATATCGCCGAGCATTTTTGCTCCTGTGTCATAATTTATATCGTACTCCCCGTTTTCACCGAGAGGGAAAGAAAGCACGTCTGTGCTTTTGTCCATATTTCTGTATTCAAGATTAAGCTGGTGTATCAGCTCGTCGTCAACAAAACGCACGCTGATTTCAGCTGAACCGTCAAACTCCTCATTTGCAAGAACCGCATTGCAGCAGCGGCGTATAAAAAGTCTTATGCCGGTGGGGATTTTTATTACTTTCTGGTCGTCTGAAATGATTACCTTGACCTTATTGCTCATTTTTTACGTTTAACCTCCTCGAACTTTTCATATGCTTTTATAATATCCTGTACAAGTTTATGTCTTACTACATCTTTTTCGCTGAATCTGATAGTTTTAATATCATCAACATCTTTAAGAATTTTTGATGCCTCGACAAGTCCCGAACGCTTACCGTCAGGCAAATCTATCTGTGTAACGTCGCCTGTTACAACCATTTTTGAGTTGAAACCCAGTCGTGTCAGAAACATTTTCATCTGCTCCGGCGTAGTGTTCTGCGCTTCGTCAAGAATGATGAAGCTGTCGTCAAGCGTTCTTCCGCGCATATACGCAAGAGGAGCGACTTCTATGTTTCCCCTTTCCTGATAACGCTGAAAGTTTTCCGCTCCCAGCATATCGAAAAGCGCATCGTAAAGCGGTCTGAGGTAAGGGTCAACCTTCTGCTGTAGGTCACCCGGCAAAAAGCCCAGCTTTTCCCCCGCCTCAACTGCTGGACGTGTGAGAATTATCCTGTTGACCTCTTTGGCTCTGGACGCGTTGACCGCCATGGCAACTGCAAGATACGTTTTGCCTGTACCCGCGGGACCGATGCCGAAAACAACAGTTTCGTTTCTGATTGCTTCAACATACTTTTCCTGACCGAGCGTTTTCGGCTTGACGGGTCTGCCCTTTGAGGTTATGCATATGCAGCTGTTCATCATTGCGCCGAGCTTGTCCTCACTGCCGTCTTCAACAAGGCTGAGAACGTACCTTACATTTTGCTCATTGAGCGGCTCGCCTTTGTTGATAAGTACCATGAGACCGTTTATCGCTCTGACTGCCTTCGCGACATTCTCCGCCTCGCCTGCCACCTTTAAATCCGAACCGCGGCTGATAACGTTTACAGAATACTTGTTTTCGATGAGCCTGATATTTTCATCAAAGCTTCCGAAAAGAGATACAGCCTGCTCCATTCGGTCAAAATTTATTATCTGCTCAAACATTGAGACCTCCGTTAAAATAAAAAACTGTAAAAAAATATATAATTACTCTATTATTAAACAGATTATATCATATTTTGCACAAAAAGTCACCATTTCACACTAATAATCGCCTTAAATATTTAATATTTTTTAGAGCGTTTATTTGTGCAAAATCCACATTATTCACATATTTTCCGGCAATTTAAAAAATTTGTCGAAAATCTCTTTTAAAATGTTTAAAAGTATTGTATAATAAGGCGAATATTTTTTACATCGGAAACGAAAGGAAGATTTCGGATGGAAATAACCAAAGCCCGTATCCGTATCGGCGGAGCAGATTATATGCTCACCACAGACGGAGATGTGAATTATCTTCGCTACGTAGCGGAGGAAGTGGATATCGCCATGTCAACGCTTATGAAAGAGAACCGCAGGCTTTCAATGACTCAGGCTGCTGTTCTGTGCGCGCTTCAGTTCGCTGATGACAAGCATAAGGAAGAGGAAAAGTCCCTGACCATACGCAAAGAAATTCAGGCTTATATGGAAGATGCCTCAAAGGCAAAAACCGATGCCGAGGTTTCAAGGCGTGAGGTAGACAGGCTCAATAAGGAAATCCGCAGTCTTAAAACGGAGCTTACAAGGTATAAGCATGAATAACAGAGTTGAGATTCTTGCTCCGGCGGGTTCTCACGAGGCTTTGCAGGCGGCGGTTCTGTGCGGTGCCGACGCGGTGTATCTCGGCACGCGTGAGCTTAACGCACGCCGTTCAGCTGAGAATTTCAGGCTTGAAAATTTAAAAGAAACGGTGGATTTCTGTCATTCAAGAGGAGTTAAGGTCTATCTTACGCTCAACACGATAATAAGTGATGATGAAATCAAAACGGCTCAGAGGATTATTGAGTGCAGCTATGCCTGCGGCGTAGATGCACTTATTTTGCAGGATTTTGCGGCTGTCGAAATCGCGAAAAGCACAGTTCCGCTCATGCCTCTTCACGCTTCAACGCAGATGTCGGTTCAGTCGCTTTCGGGAATTGAGACTCTTAAAGAGGCGGGCTTCTGCCGTGCTGTTCTGCCAAGAGAGCTGAACAGAAACGAAATTGAGTATCTGTGCAGAAATTCGCCCATAGAGCTTGAGCTGTTTGTTCACGGCGCGTTGTGTATGTGCGTTTCGGGGCAGTGCTGTCTGAGCGCCATGCTCGGTTCCAGAAGCGGCAACAGGGGTGCCTGCGCTCAGCCGTGCAGACTTCCGTTCAGTGCCGACGGCAGCGGAAGCTATGACCTGAGCTTGAAAGATTTATCTCTGACCGATGAGCTGAAGGAGCTTTCGCAGGCTGGAATAGCTTCTTTTAAAATTGAGGGCAGAATGAAACGGCCCGAATACGTCGCGGCGGCGGTTACCGCCTGCAGGCAGGCTGTGAGCGGCAGTATTGACGCAAAGCTTAAAGAAAATCTCAGAAGCGTTTTTTCACGCACCGGTTTTACAGACGGATATTACAAAGATTCTCTCGGCAGAGAAATGTTCGGCACAAGAAGAAAAGAAGACGTGGTTTCCGCCGCGCCGATTCTGACGGAACTTTCACGGCTTTATGAAAAAGAAGAACCGAGATTTTATGTGAATTTTGAATTTAGCGCCTTACTTGATAAACCTGTAACACTCAAAGCCGAAGCAAACGGATTTATTGTTGAAATCGAAAGTGATTTCATTACCCGTTCCGCTCTTAACAAACCGCTTGATGAAGCGGGCGTAAAGGAGCAGCTTTCAAAAACCGGCGGTACGCAGTTTTACGCAAATAATATTTTCTGCGAAATTGACAGCGGCGTGAATGTGCCTGTTTCCGTTCTTAATAAAATCCGCAGAGAAGCGCTTGAAAAAATAGCAGAAAAAATGACAGCGCAGTCTCAGAAAAATATCTGCGGATTTGAATTTAAAAAAATTCCCCATAAATCGGAAAACACAAAAATAATCTGCAGATTTAAAAATGAAGAACAGATACCCGAAAATACTGACGGCGTAAGTGAAATTGTTCTTCCGATGAACGCTGTGAAAACAAGGTATGACGTTTCGGCGGAGCTGCCCAGGGGGATTTTCGGCAGTGACAAGAAAATTTTTGAAAAGCTCACGGTGCTTAAAGAAAAAGGCGTAAAAAATGTGTGGGCGGGTACACTTGACGGCATGACAATCGGCAAGAAATCAGGCATGAATGTAACAGCCGGCTTCGGCTCTAATATTTTCAATTCCGTTTCGCTTTCGCATTATGAAAAATTCGGAATAATCAAGGCTTTGCTTTCGGCTGAAATGACGCTTAATCAGGCAAAAAATCTCGGTGGGAATATTCATCGTGGAATTTTCGCGTACGGCAGAGTACCGCTTATGCTCACAAGGAACTGCCCTGTTAAAAATAAAAAAACCTGTGTCGAATGCGGGGGAAAATCATCTCTTACCGACAGAAAAAGCATCAGCTTTCCCGTTGACTGCTCCTCGGGGTGCAGTGAGCTTCTTAATTCACAGCCTGTTTATATGGCGGACAGACTTGATGAGATAAAAAACGTCGATTTCATTCTTCTCTACTTCACAACAGAAACAAAAGAAAAAGCGGCTGAGATAATTGAAGCATATAAAAGCGGAAGAAAACCAAAAGGCAAATTCACAAGAGGACTTCTTTACAGAGGTGTAGAGTAATGATAAAAAATCTTCAGCGCAAACTTAAAGATGACGGAAAAGGAGTTCTGATTTTATCGGAGCAGAACAGAAGATATTTCACTTCGTTCCCGTCATCGTTCGGTATACTTATTGTGACAAAAAACGACGCTGTCTTTCTTACCGACAGCAGGTACATTGAAGCGGCGCGGAATAAAATAAAGTTCTGCCGTGTGACTGAATTGAAAAATCTTAAAGAGCAGCTTCCGCAGCTCTGCGCCGAAATGGAAATTTCTTCACTCCTTGCCGAAAGCTGTATAACCGTTGACGAGCTTAACAGTATGAGAAAGCTCTTTAAGCCCGTGAGGATTTCAACCGCGCGGACAGAGAAAATTATCAGCTCATGCCGTGAAACAAAAACTGATTATGAACTTGAGCAGATTAAAGCGGCGCAGCGTATTGCGGAGCTTGCGTTCGAGCATATTCTGCCGATGATAAAGCCCGGAATTGCCGAGCGCGATATTTCACTGGAGCTTGATTATTTTATGCTCAGAAACGGTGCGGAGGCTCTCTCTTTTGAAACGATAGCTGTCAGCGGCAGAAAGTCATCCATGCCGCACGGGGTTCCCGGAAACAATAAAATCGAAATCGGGGATTTTATCACAATGGATTACGGCGCGGTTGTCAACGGGTATCACAGCGATATGACAAGAACCGTTGCCGTGGGCAGAGTATCCGAAAAGCAGAAGCGGGTTTACGATACTGTCCTTAATGCGCAGAAAGCGGCTCTTGAAATAATCAGAGAAGGGATACCCCTTAAAGACACGGACGCGGCGGCTCGAAGCGTGATTGAAAGCGGTGGATACGGCGAATTTTTCCGCCATTCAACAGGTCACGGCGTGGGCGTTGAAATTCATGAACAGCCGAATCTGTCGCCGAAAGCGGAAGGAAGACTGAAAAAAGGCAATGTTGTAACGGTAGAGCCGGGAATATATCTGCCAGGTGAATTCGGTGTAAGAATCGAGGATATGGTTTATGTGACCGAAAACGGCTGTTTGAATCTGACGGGTACCGAAAAAAATTTAATAATATGTTAAATTTTCAAATTTTATTTGCGTAAAAAAATTTTTTGTGCTACAATAAAATGAATTTATATAAGGAGGTATTCTTTTGGCAGACGATGAAAAAAAATTGGCAAATGAAGAACCAGAAAAAACTGCCGAAAACAAAAACTGGCAGTGGGACGCTTCAGCGCCTATGACAAAAGAGAATTTTCTTGAAATGGCGATTCCCGAAAAAAAAGAGCAGGATATTGAAAAAAATGAAGCGGAAAACGCAGACAGTGAACCTGTTGAGACTGCCGGGACGGAGAATGACGAAAACGCGAAAAAATCTGAGGCTCCGGCAGGCTGCTGCATTATCTGCGGTGAAAAAATACGAAACAGCAAAAGCGAGCTTTACTGCAACGAATGCCGTTCAAAATACATGAGAGTTGATTTCGGCGCAACGCACATCATTCTTTCCGTTCTTATGGTGATTATCGCGGTTATCGGTATTGTAATGTTCAGCGCGACCGCAAAAATTACAGACTCAGTAAAAAAAGCGGACAAGCTCGCCGAAAACGGCAATATTTCCGCCGCGTCAGATGCTTATTATGAAATTGACGATACTGTAAGCACTCTCAATGAACGCTTCAACGCGTTTGTTCAGGGAATAAGCAGTACCGCTGAGGACGTTGCCTTTTTTAAAAAAGGCAGCAATGTTGATAAAAAAGAAGCCGTTCTTCTTGCCAAGACGTTTTCGCTTTCATATGACGATTCCGAGCAGTTCTTTTCACTTGTTGAAAATTCATTCAGCGAAAAAGAACTGAAAAGTGAAAAATACGCTCAGGTAAATGGCTGCTATGATTATCTGAAGAAATTTATGACTGATTATCAGAAGATTAACGAGGATCTGCAGAATGTTTATAATCCTTTCTTTGAAACCGCGTACTCAGGCGAAACGGACGAGAAAGAACTGAAAAAGCAGCTTGAAGATGTTATGAAATCGGTTGATGAATACGCCGAAAAAAACAGCGATATCGCAAAAGGAACAATGGCGTATTTCAAATACACACTGCGTTATTATTCATCGCAGTATTACGGAGTTGAATCATCTGACGAGGAGCTCTATAACCTTATTTCAGCGGCATATACCGATGCGGGTTATTATGATTATCTCCTTTTCCAGGATGTTGCTTCATTCGCGCTCAGTATAGAAAAATACAAAGATGTTATTTCCGCATCGGACAAACTGCTTAAAAAGAATCCGACCAGTGTTGACGCGTATTATTACAAATCGGTCGCGTATCTCAGACTCGAAAAGTTTGACAAAGCGATAAAAGCGTGCGACAAAATTGCCGAATTAAGCCCCGGCGAATATGATTACTGCTCGGTAAAGGCTACGATTCTCCGCCGTCAGAAGGAATTCTCCGCCGCGGTTGATATTTGTGAATCGGTTCCGAAAGACAGCAAGGATGCCGAAATTTTAAGGCAGGAGGCAATCGCATACTATCTTGCCGGAGATGAGGAAAACGCTCTTAAATATGCAAAAGAATCCTATGACGCGGCATACGCGGCTTCATATAACGGAGGTTCATTCTCCCTTGAGGTTGTAAACACCAGCGCCCTTATTTATAAGCTCTGCGGCGCGGACGAGGACTATGACTCCGTAATCGAAACTCTTGAGCAGTCAAACGCCGAACTTGAAGAATCCGTTAAAGACGTTATAAAGGGCGACAAAACATTTGAAGATTTATTCATGACAGGAAAGGGGGATATCTGATATGACGATTGTTTATTTGATTTCAAAATACGTTACCGTTTTCGGCACGCTTATAAAGGGCTTATGGGAACATATAGCCTGTTCCGTACTTAAAATTTTTGTTGAAGACGCCAGATATCTTGAACCCACTGAAATCTGCGGTCATGTTGAGCATGAGCTTCCGAAAAGCAGAACAAAATCGTTTCTTATATGCTTCTTACCAAGTATTTTAAACGCTGCACTCGCGTTTTTCCTAGGCGGGGCGGGCTTTATGGGACTGTTTGTTCTCGGAGTTCAGAAAAATACAGTTGTTTTCTGGATTTATCTTGTGCTTTATTATCTAGGAATATCTTTCTTCTGCAATATGTTTCCTTCGGTTGAAGACGCTATGAATAACTGGAGCAGGCTTTATCATTCAAGACTTTCGCCGGAAGACAAGGCGAGAAATGAGGAGATTAAAAAATCTTCAGACGATAACGGTCAGATTAAAACAGACGCGAATATTTTTGCGAAAATTCTTCTTTTCATTCCGTCAGCGATTCTTTACGCCGGCGCGTATCTTGAAAAATACTGCGTTACATTCATCGTAAGCATTGCCGTAACGGTTCTTGCGATAGTTCTTTAATAAACATTAAACCGCATCCTGCGCTCAGCCTGATGCGGTTTTTATAATCAAAAGGAGAGTTCATATGAAAAAAATTCCTTCGGTCGTATTATCAGTTTTGATGATGATTTCAGTGCTTGTGTTTTTGCCGTCATGCGGATTAAAAAAAGACACAGTACCGGCAGTGGAAACTGAGGCGGAGACGGTTTATGAAAAAGAAGGAACCGATAAATCCGTTGAAAAAACCGAAGCGAAATCTCAGACCGGCAAAGAAAACGCTGACGAAAAAAAGACCGATGCAGTTGACTGTAAAGCAATCGCGGCAAAATACGGAACCGTTTCGGCATATGAGTTCGCCGATTTTGACGGCAATGGTAAAAAAGAGGCTTTTGCTGTAATTACAAACGCAGACGAAACGGTCAGGTGTGTAATATTTATTGACAGCTCGGGAAAGTCCGTTACGGTGGAAGACAAATTCGGCCTGACGCTTTACACAAGTGAGGAAGGCAATCTGAGAATACATGAAAGCAAAGGCTTTTTCTGGTTCGATATGGGCGCGGGCGGTTCAGGCTGGAAAACGGCAGTGTATTCGGTAAAAGACGGCAAACCGTATAAGCTCGACATTTCAGATAAACTGCAGGGCTTTTATGAGGATAAAGACAGAATATACACCACCGAGGATGAGTTCAGCGACAGAGGACATATTTATAACAGCGTTGAGCTGATTTATAATTCCGAAACGCAGCAGTTTAAAAAGGGCGGCAAAATAGAAGTTGATAATTAAAAATCCCCCTCATTACAAAGCGTAATGGGGCATTATTTGTATCTTTTGGGATTATCCGTCTGACCGAGAATATAATCAATGCTTGTATTATAAAATTCTGCAAGCTTTATAAGGATGGCTGTAGGAATATCATTTTCACCTGTTTCGTATTTGGAATATCCTGTCTGTGACATTCCGAGCATTCCTGCAACCTGTGTCTGATTTAAATCGTGGTCTTCTCTCAAATCACGAATCCTTTTATACATTGTATCACCACCCTTATTATTTACGGTTAAATTATATTTAACCTGAAACAGGGTATTGACTTTTAACCTGAAATAGGTTAAAATGTAGTTAAAGGTGCAAGTATAAATTGTATCTTATTACTATATTTTAAAGGAGACGTTACAATGAAAAAACTAATTTCGGCATTACTCATTATCGTTATGCTTTTCGGAATTGTTCCGTTCAGCAATGCGGCAAAAAACACACTCGGCGCAACCGAAGCAAGTGCAAAGGAAACAGTCAATGGCAGTTTTCGCTATCTCAAGGATTACATCTGCAAACACGGAACGACTGACAGTTCAGGTGAAAACATTAAGGTTAACATAAAAAACAATATATATAAATACACTTTATATTTTAGAAGCTATGAGTCGTTTTTGATTATATATAACAGAAAATCGGATGAAATACGTTTTGAATATTTATCTTCAGACGGAGATGAAGAAACTTATGTTGCTGTCAGCCGAAAATCCGATGTCGATGCAATTTCCTATTCGTGTTTTTATTTTTTAGGAAATGTGATGTTTAAAGCTTCGTTCAATCCTGCAAAATACTATTATGATATGCCACTTAAATATAAATCATATTCAGATGGTTATGCGGGGGAAGTTGTTGAAGAATTACTTGAAGAAGGTTTAACTCCTACGGGAGTTGACGAGACTGTCTCTGCGATAATTAAGATTTCCGATATGTGGCTCGAAAGCATAATGGGTATCAGTATCGGCAATTTCGGATTCACAAAAATTGCGAACCCGATGCCACTTCCCACTTCACAGAAATCAGTGCTTAAGATAGGAGATTTTACACTGAATTACAAGAAAAAAGCACGCATTATTCCTGCATTTGTTATTGGTAATGATGAAAAGCCCGAACTCACTTTTGAGTACACGTCTTCAAATCCATCTGTTGTTACTGTTGATGGCAGCGGAAGCATTTATGCAACGGGCAGAGGTGAGACAACAATCACATGCACTGTAAAAAACGGCAGTAGAGTTGTTCAAAAAGATGTTCATCACGTTACGGTTGATTTTTCATTCGGCCAGTGGCTTATCTGGATTTTCCTTTTGGGATTCCTGTGGTATTAATAAAACAATAAATAATTCAGTAAGAAATAATAGTACCGGGATTTCGTAATTTCAGAAATCCCGGGATTGTTTATTTATAATGATAAATATTTAGCTTTCGGAAAATTCAAATTTTTCGTTTTCATACTTACAGATATATTCTTTACTCGCGGTGATTGTACCTTCAAGCATTTTTTCGCTTAAGAGGTCTTCAATCTGCGACTGTATGGCTCTGCGCAGCGGACGCGCGCCGTAAACGGGGTCAAAGCCCACATCTGCGATTTTTTCTATTGCGCTTTCATCAAAGCTGATTTCAATACCCAGACCCGCTGTGCGTTTTTTGAGGTTGTCGAGAAGCCGCACGGCGATTTCTTTTATATCGTTCTTTTTAAGCTGTTCAAATACTATGATATCATCAACACGGTTGAGGAACTCGGGACGGAACATCTTTTTAAGCTCGCCCATAACGGCGTCATGAATTTTTGTGTCACTGAGCGTTCCGCCGTTACCTTCTGAATTGAAGCCCAGAGCATTGGCACTCCCTCCGCTTATGAGCTTCGCGCCCACGTTAGACGTCATGATGACAACCGTGTTTCTGAAATCCACCTTTCTGCCCTGAGAATCGGTGAGAATGCCGTCGTCAAGAATCTGAAGCAGCATATTGAAAACATCGGGATGAGCCTTTTCGATTTCGTCAAAAAGAATCACACTGTAAGGTTTACGGCGTACTTTTTCGGTGAGCTGACCGCCCTCGTCATAACCCACATAACCCGGAGGCGAACCTACCATGCGTGATACGGTATGCTTTTCCATATATTCGCTCATGTCAAGACGGATAAGCGCGTTTTCATCGCCGAACATTGTAGCGGCAAGAGTTTTGCAAAGCTCTGTTTTGCCTACACCTGTGGGTCCGAGGAATATAAACGAACCTGTCGGGCGGTTGGGGTCTTTAAGACCCACTCTGCCGCGGCGGATTGCCTTTGACACGGCTGAAACCGCTTTATCCTGACCCACAAGTCTGCGGTGAAGCTCATCTTCCATATGAAGAAGACGCTCGCTTTCAGCCTGTGTAAGCTGAACAATCGGAATATGCGTCCATTCTGAAACAACAGCGGCAATGTCTTCGGGTGTAACTTCTCCACGCATTTCGCAATTTTTGCGGCTCCATTCCGCTTTGGCCTCGTCGAGCTTTTTCTGTGTTTCCTTTTCACGGTCACGCAGCTTTGCCGCAAGCTCATAATTCTGTGAATTGACCGCCGAGGATTTTTCGTCACGGATTGTTTTTATTTCGTCCTCCAGCTTTTTAATGCTCTCAGGCGGGGTAAACGCGCGAAGCCTGATTTTTGAAGCAGCTTCGTCAATGAGGTCGATTGCCTTATCGGGCAGGTATCTGTCAGTAATATATCTCGAGGAAAGGTGAACAGCGGCTTCAATGGCATCATCGGGAATCTTTACGTTGTGATGTGCTTCGTATTTGTCATGAAGTCCTTTGAGAATTTCAATCGCTTCATCCTGAGACGGCTCACCCACAACAATGGGCTGAAAACGTCTTTCAAGCGCGGAATCTTTTTCAATGTTCTTTCTGTATTCCTCAAGAGTAGTCGCGCCGATAACCTGCATTTCACCTCTTGCCAGCGAGGGCTTAAGAATGTTCGCCGCGTCAACGGCACCTTCCGCCGAACCCGCGCCCATGAGAGTATGAACCTCATCAATGAAAAGAATCACATCGCCCGCTTTGATAACTTCATCAACGGCGGATTTTATTCTTTCCTCAAAGTCGCCTCTGTATTTTGTACCGGCAACCATACTTGTCAGATCAAGGGAAATAATCCGCTTGTCTTTCAGAAGCTCGGGAACCTCACCCTGTGAAATTTTCAGCGCAAGTCCCTCGGCAATTGCCGTTTTGCCCACGCCGGGTTCGCCGATGAGGCAGGGGTTGTTTTTTGTACGGCGGCTGAGAATCTGAATAACACGGTTGATTTCGGTCTGTCTGCCGATTACAGGGTCGATTTTACCGTTTCGAGCCATTTCGGTCAGGTCTCTGCCGAACTGTTCAACTGTCGGTGTATTGGATTTTTTATTCTGTTTTGCGGCATCTGATTTTTCGTTTGCCGAAGCAGATAGATTTTTGGTGATTTCGTTAACAATGTCGTTTGATGAAACATTCAGCTGGTTGAGAATATTCATGGCGAAACAGCTTGAATCTTTGGCAATGGCAATCAGAATATGCTCTGTTCCCACATATGAATGACCCACGGAACGCGCAAAAGCTATGGCGCTTTCGATTATGCGTTTGCTTCTCGGGGTGAATTCGTTTGGGGAAAGAACAGTAGGCGTACCGATACCAACGGTTGATTTCAGAATGTTTTCCACTTCATCGGCTGTGACGCCCCTTGACGTCAGCGAGGTAAACGCCGCCCCTCCGTCACTGTGAAGAAGCCCGATGAGCAGATGCTCACTTCCGATATAGGTATGCCCGAGATTTTCCGCTGTTTCAACGGCATCGTTAAGAGCCGCGTTTGCTTTTTGTGTGAAGCCTGTGAATTTATACATACAGCACCACTCCTTTATGTGCTTAAGGCGGCACCGTGCAGCAGAGATGCGCGCCTTGCTTGATTATATCGAAAAATTTAGATATTTATAACAAATTTCTTACCATTTCCGCACGGAGCGCGTCACGCTGCGCGGGTGTAAGATTTTTGCCTTCCACTGCGTTTATGGTCGCGGGCTGAACACTGTATGACAGCTCATTAAGAGCCTTCAGGTCGATTTCAAGAATGCCCTCTCTCGCGCCCAGCCTTACAAGGGAAGCAAGTTCCATAAACTCATCACAGCTTAAAAGCCTTGCACTTTTAAGTATACCCATGGAACGCCAGATTTTATCAACCTCCGCCGCATTTTCCATAAGAGCTTTTGCCGCGGTTCGCTCCTGAGCCGCAAGCTGCATTGTTATGGACTGAAGATTATCAAGAGCTTCCTGTTCGGATATGCCGAGAGTTATCTGATTGCTTAACTGATAAATATCACCCTTGGGCGCGGAGCCTTCACCGTGAGCGCCCCTGATAACAAGCCCCAGCTTTGAAACGGTTGAGGCGAGCTTCCCTATCTGCCCGCACCGTGTAAGCGCAGGCAGGTGAAGCATAACGGAAGCTCTCATTGCCGTTCCGAGATTTGTGGGGCAGCGTGTGAGATAACCGATTCTTTCATCAAACGCGTAATCAAGCTCTGAGGAAAGAATGTTGTCAATAGTGTCGGCAACTCTGTAAGCCTCTTTAAGCGCAAGACCGGACATCATAACCTGAAGCCTTATATGGTCTTCCTCACAAAGCATGATGCTTACCGCTTCATCGTCAGTCAGAATAAGCGCGCCGTCACCCTGCATAGCGAAGTCCGGACTTATGAGATGTCTTTCGGCAAGCGACACAATCTGCGCCTTTGAAAAGTCACTCATCTGTGTGTATCCGAAATTCCAGCCTTTCTGCGCCAGAAGAATATCTCTGACCTTTTCGCTCACTTCTGTTTTTGTCTGAGTGCTGAGCTTTGCCGGGAACGGATATTTATCGATGTTTCTGGCTAAACGTATTCTCGTGCTGAGAATAATGTCGCCCTGCTCCCCGCTTTCTATATACCATTTGTTCATATAAAATTCCAGCCTTTCGTTGATATTGCTATATTAATCGATTTTTTTAGTTGCTTTCGCTGAGCTTCTTTATCTCGTCTCTTAGTACAGCCGCACGCTCAAATTCCTGATTCTCAACAGCCCTTGAAAGCTGTGATTTAAGGTCTTCAATTCTATTTTCGAGCGTATATTCATCGACTTTTTTCGACGTTTCTTCAGCAGTGGGAATCCGTTTGCCGCTGTGCTGTATTCTTCCGTGAATACGCTGTATAGACGGAAGAAGTTTATCATAAAACGTTCTGTAACATTCGCCGCAGCCGAGTCTGCCGCTGCTTACAATATCATTGAAGGAGCTTCCGCATTCAGGGCATTTCTGTTCAGCGGGCAAAGCTGTCTTCTGCACTGTGTCGCCTAAAAATCCCCCGAAGAAGTCATCAAGATTAAGCCCGAAACCGGAGAAAATATCCCCGTATCCGAGATGCTGCGCACATTCCGAGCAAAGATGTGTTTCTGTTGTATCGCCGTTTACTATTCTTTTAACGTGTGTTGTTGCCTCATTTTTTCCGCAATTCTGACAAAGCATATATCGTCAATCCTTTCATAAATTATTTTTGACAATTGAGCAGCAGGTGCTTGAATATTGACGCTCTTACCTCATCTCTGATCGGCGGCTCGACCGATCTCAGTGCGCTGTCGCTTGTTACCGCAAGAGCTATTCTTGCAATTTCATCACCCAGAAGATTTCTGTAATTCAGATTTTTGATGTGAGCACGGCAGGTGGCTTCATCTGCATCGGCACCAATGCTGTTGATAACGTGCATCAGCGCCGCGCCTTTATCGTAGCTTACCCGTGAAATTCTGATGTATCCGCCGCCGCCACGCCTGCTCTCTACAATATAACCGTGTTCGGGCGTGAATCTTGACGAAATAACGTAGTTAATCTGACTGGGTACGCAGCCGATTGACTGCGCGAACTCATTTCTCTGAATTTCCGTGAATCCGTCCTGCTCAAGCATACTTAAAATCATCTGAGCTATTTCATTACTCATATTCATTATTATCAACTCACTTTTTGACTTTGTTTGACTTTGACTTTATTATATGAGTTTTCCTTTTGAAAGTCAAAAGGTCAAATAAGGTCAAAACAATTATTTCTTCCGGCAAATATTAAATTACATCGCCAATGCTCTGATTTTCTTATTTTTTCACCGATTTTCTCAGTTTTTTAAATTTCTGTTTTTAACGCTATATTTTTAACCTTCATATAATGAATTATGAAACAAAGGTCAAAGTCAGAGAAACTTTTTCTGATTTTGCGGTATGTTTTCATATTGCAAAAAAATTCACTTTCATATATAAATAATATGCAAAAAAATATTGCAAGAGAGGTAATTATGATGTATAATAACATTATGTATTTTATGATGGCGTCAGTTCTGCCGTTGAAGGGAAGTTAAATGATGGAAGCCTATCTTGATAACAGCGCGACCACACCGGTTTGCCCTGAATCAATAAAAGCGATAAACAATACTCTTACGAACTGCTGGGGCAACCCGTCTTCTCTGCACTACGGCGGAATAGAAGCGGCTGAAGTGATTGCCGCGGCACGTCACAGCATAGCCAAAAAGCTCTCATGCTCCGATGATGAAATATACTTCACGTCAGGCGGAACGGAGGCGAACAATATAGCGGTTTTCGGTGCGGCGCACGCATACCGTTCAAGGGGAATGCGAGTGGTTCTCACCGCTGTTGAGCATCCGAGCGTCAGCGAACCGGCAAGACAGCTTGAGGCACAGGGATATGATGTTGTAACTCTGCGCTGCGACAGTAAGGGCAGATTTGACGAACGCCAGCTCATGGCGGCGGTAAACACGTCAACCTCGCTTATAAGCATTATGGCTGTCAATAACGAGGTCGGAACAATTCAGGCAGTTGAAAAGGCAAAAGCGGCAGCGAGAAAATATAACGCGCCCGCGCTTATTCACTGCGACGCAGTTCAGGCATTTGGCAAAATTCCGCTTAAACCGTATTCAATGGGCGTTGACCTTATGACAATCAGCTCACACAAAATTCACGGGCCGAAAGGCGCGGGCGCACTCTTTCTGCGAAAAGGCGCGAGAATAGCACCGCACATTTTCGGCGGAGGTCAGGAACACGGAATACGTCCCGGTACAGAGCCTGTCCCGGCGATTGCGGGCTTCGGGGCTGCGGTTGACGCTTTGCCGGATATAAATATGCAGCTCGAAAAAACGACTGAGCTGCGCGACTATCTTCTGTTTCGTCTTAACGGGCTTGACGGAGTAATCGTAAACTCACCCGCCGACGCTTTACCGTATGTCACAAATGTCTCGGTTCTCGGTTTCCCGTCAGAAGTTATGCTCAATTATCTTTCAGAGATGAACATTTACGTTTCAGGCGGCTCAGCCTGCTCAAAGGGTCACAAGAGCAAAGTGCTTACCGCTATGAATCTTGACACGGCAAGAATAAACAGCGCAATCAGAATCAGCATTTCACGATACACAACGAAGAAAGAAATAGATTATCTTATTGAAGGAATAGAATCGGCGCAGAAATCATTAATGCGCAAAATCAAATAATCCCGAACGGAGTTAAAAATGAAGGAAATAATTCTTATTAAAAACGGCGAGCTGGCACTCAAGGGGCTTAACCGGCGCACTTTTGAGGACATTCTAATCAAGAATATGCGCCACCGCCTCAGAGAACTCGGAAAAGTTAAGTTCACCCCGGCTCAATCAACTATTATGGTTGAGCCGGAAGATGAAAACGCGGATCTTGACGAAGCAGAGAAGATTCTGCTTAAGGTATTCGGCATAGCGGCGCTATCAAGAGCCGCGGCGGTCCCGAAGGATATGGATGTTATCCTCGGCTGCGCGGGGGATTATCTCCGCGGTCAGCTTGAAGAAGCAAAAACCTTTAAGGTTGAGGCAAAGAGGTCAGACAAGCATTTTCCGTTCAAATCACCCGAAATATGCGCTGAAGTCGGCGGAAAAATTCTTGAACAGTTTCCGCACATAAGAGTTGACGTTCACAATCCAGACCTTGTTGTTATGGTCGAAATCCGTGACCAATACGCATATATTCACGGTAATCAGAAAAAAGGAGCGGGCGGAATGCCCGTAGGTTCGGCGGGCAGAGCGGCTCTGCTTGTTTCCGGTGGAATTGACAGCCCCGTCGCAGGCTGGATGATGGCTAAAAGAGGGCTCAACATTGTCGGAATCCATTTTGCCTCACCGCCTTATACCAGTCCGAGAGCTGAAATGAAGGTTCACACACTGTGCAGAAAAGTGGCGCAGTACTGCGGTCACATTCCGCTTTATGTTGTGCCGTTCACGAGGATACAGGAAGAAATCAAAGAAAAATGTCCCGAAGACCTGTTCACTCTTGTTATGAGAAGATTTATGATGCGCTGCGCTGAAATCATAGCTCTGAAAGAGGACTGCGGAGCACTTATCACAGGTGAGAGCGTAGGGCAGGTCGCCAGCCAGACAATGCAGGCAATCGCCTGTACGGACGCTGTTCCGAATCTGCCCGTTTTCAGGCCGCTCATCGGTATGGATAAAGACGAGGTAATCGCGATATCGAGAAAGATTGACACGTTTGAAACGTCAATTCTTCCCTTTGAGGACTGCTGTACGGTATTCACACCGAAGCATCCGAGAACCAGACCGAAGCTTTATATGCTTGAAGAAGCCGAAAAGGCTCTTGATATTGACGCTCTTGTAAAAGACGCCACAGATAACATGAAATTTATTATGATAGACAAATAGGTGAGAAATTTGGCAACTTGTGAAATCATCAGTGTAGGCACGGAGCTTCTTTTAGGAGATATTCTGAATACAGACGCGCGTTTTTTATCTCTGGAGCTTGCGAAAATGGGCATCGCCGTTTTGTATCAGACAACTGTGGGCGATAACCCCGAAAGACTGAAGAAGGCTCTTGAAATCGCCGCTGAAAGAAGCGACATCATTATCGCCTCCGGCGGTCTGGGTCCTACTCCCGATGATTTGACAAAAGAAATATGCTGTGAATTTTTCGGCAGAAAATGCTTCCTTCACGAGGAAAGTCTTGAGAGGATGAGACGTTATTTTGCCGATAAAAGAATAAAAATGCCCGAAAGTAATATTAAGCAAGCTATGCTCCCAGAAGGCTGCACTGTTTTTGTGAATTATAACGGGACGGCTCCCGGCTGTGCCATGGAAAAAGACGGTAAGCATATTATCATACTGCCCGGTCCTCCACGTGAGCTTACGGCTATGTTTAAAGAAAGCGCAATACCGTATCTTGCGCGGTTTTCGGATAAAACAATAATTTCACATGAGATACGCACATTCGGCATAGGTGAAAGCGCGCTCGCGGAAAAAGTAAAGAGCTTTCTTGACGGTGAAAATCCCACGGTTGCGCCTTACGCCAAAGACGGTGAGGCTCTTTTAAGAGTTACCGCTATGGCAGACGATGAGGAAAGCGCGGAAGAGCTCATGCGGCCTGTTATTGAGAAGATTGTTTCGGAGCTGGGAGACAAATTTTACGGCTTGGACAAGCCGAATATCGAAACCGCTGTTGTTGAAATGCTTAAGGAAAACGGACTTGTGCTTGCCACAGCGGAATCGTGTACCGGCGGCCTTATTTCACAGAGGATAACTTCCATCGCCGGTTCGTCAGAGGTTTTTGAATGCGGGGTTGTTTCGTACGCGAATGAAATCAAGCACAAAATTTTAGATGTCAGCGAAAAAGACCTTGAATTGTACGGCGCGGTCAGCGAGCAGGTGGCACGTCAGATGGCACTGGGGGTTCTGAAGCTAAGCGGAGCAGACGCGGCGGTAAGCGCTACAGGCATAGCGGGTCCCGGCAGTGACGGAACTGATAAGCCTGTGGGTTTAAGCTATATAGGCTTTGCCGCCAAAGACGGTACCATTGAAGTGAAAAAGCTGCTTACAGGTCACAGCGGCGCAAACTGCAGAGAATACAACAGATACGTCAACGCGTCAAACGCGTTGAATATGGTCAGACTCTGGATTAACAGAAAAACAAGTAAAAATTAAAATATTATTTTTCAGGAGAATTGATTATGGATGAGAATTTTGAAAAGAAAAGAAGCGAAATAGACCTTACCAGCTTTGACCTTACTCCGTTCAAAGAGTATTTTGAAGAAGAAGATGCTCAGAAAGCGGCTGAAAAAAAAGCCCGTGAAGAGCAGATAATAAAAGAAGAGACCGAAAAAGCGGCTGCGGCAAAAGCGGAAAAGGAATTGATTCTCGAAGAAAAGCGGAAGAAAGAACTTGCCGAGGCTCAGGCTGCTGCAAGACTAAAGGCAGAGAAAGAGGCGGCTCGTGAAAGAGAAGAGGCACGCCGTGCCGCGGAAAAGGCCGCCGAAGCAGCTCTTGCCGCGAAACGTGCTGAGGAGGCAAAGCAGAAAGCCAATATGGAAAAATCCGCGAAGCTCCTTGAATGCGTTCCGGAGGATGATGTGGTAATACCGCAATCCGTTAAGGTCGAAGAAAGCGAAGATGAGAAAATTGACAGCATCTCTTCAATTCTTTCAATTGAAAACAATGAAAATGAAGACGAAAATCCGGCAGAAGATTCGACTGAGCTTGCCGATGAATATTTTAACTATGTTTCCGATGTGCCGTCGTTAAAGAGCAAAATATATACCGCCGTATGTGCTATTCTCGTTATTGCTTTTTTAGGCTGTGCCGGATTCGCCGGGTATACATATTTCTTCTCGGGAAAAGCTAAAGCTGAACCGTCTAATCTGGAATACATCGGCAAATCACCCGAGTACGCGCCTTTCGGCGACCTTCAGGCAAAATACATTAATCTCGAGAGCGGTCCCGCCAATACTCAGCTCAGAGCCGCGTATGCGCAGAACAGCGAAACGGTCGGCTGGATTTCAATCAAGGGAACACCTGTTGATTATCCGATAGTTAAGGCATCTGACAATATGAAATACCTCAGCTATACAAATTTCTACGGCAAGGGCGCACGCTACGGAACACCTTTTATGGATTTCAGATGCAATGCCGAAGCAATGAGCAAAAATACTGTAATTTATGCGCACCACATGAATAACAATCTCTTTTTCGGTTCGCTTGATAAGTATGAAAACTCAAATTATTATAAAGAGCATCCCGTCATTGAGTATCAGACTCTTAACGGAGCATTGAAATATAAAATTTACGCCGTATTTTACGCTACAACCCAGGCGGACTGTGACGGCGGGTTTGTATTTGATTATTATAACCCGAATATGAGCGATGAAAATTTCAAGGGGTATATTGAGCTTCTCAACCAGTACGCGATATACACAACTGACACCGGTCTTGAGGCAACAGATAAAATCATCACTCTTTCAACCTGCACACACGTGTATGACGACCTGAAAAAGGGCGGAGTTGACACAAGACTTGTTGTTGTGGGCAGACTTCTGCGCGAAGGAGAAGATGAAAAAACTGACGGTAAAACCGTAAACGAAAACAGCGATTACCGCAGACCCCAGCTGTGGTATGATGCGAACCAGAAAGAAAATCCCTACGCCGCCTACCGTACGTGGAGAGCTTCACTCTAATATAAAATTAAGGCAATACCGCACAGTCAAAGGCACATACCTTACCCGAATCTTGGTTTTAAAAGGAGGAATTGTGAATGGCAAACAGCTATGAAAACACCATATTGCCGGAAAATCCGGTTGGACAGATAAAGCCCGACGCCATTCCGGTTGATGATAAAGGGCAGCCGCTGCCCGACCCTACAGAAAGTCTCAGCAGCTACATCGCACCAAAAGGCGTGGAAGAACTCAAAAAAACCTATGCTGAGGTTGAGGTCGACGAAGACGTAAGAAAAACAATGGAACCTCCTCAGAAAACGGGCATTATCCGCAAGCACAGACCCGGGAAAAGAGGATACGACTATTACGGCACCCCCGCGGGAAGCGTTCCGAATGACAGCAACGGACTTAAACCGTCACCGCTCAGCAAACTGTTTTCAGAAGCGGAGGCACTCGAAACCGACTTCGATCTTGATGAAATCAGAAATCACGTTTTGCAGCATGAGCATAAAGAAAACGGCGAGGTTAAGGTTGTTGAAACTCCGAAGCTGGATATTTCCGCAATAAAAAATGCAGACAAAGCCGATAAAAAATCCGATGACGAGCTTCTCAAAAAACCGGAGGTTGTCAAAGACCCGAACGCACCCAAATTTCTTGATATGTACAAAGAAAGTACTAATACGAAAGTTGTGTATCAGTCTGATGAACAGGAGAATGAAAGCGTTAAACCGTTAAGAACGGTTGAGGAAACGCAGCAGCTTTTCGCGGAGCATTCTCAGGTTACAAAAGCAAAAAAACGTATAAGCAGAAGAGAAGAAAAGAAAGCCCTGAAAGCCGCGATTAAAGCTGAAAAGAAGGCTGCGAAAGAGCGCAGAAAGGCAGAAAAAGCTGCACGCAAGGCGGCAAAAAAAGCTGCGCGCGACGGTAAAGTTTCCGAAGAAGCTCCGGCGATTACAGCACCTGACGATATAACTGTTAACGAAGATGAAAACGCGGCAAAAGCGGAAGAAGAAAGAATCCGCAATGCAATTGCAGAGACTGTTAAAGAGGAAATCAGTAAAAAGGCAGAGGAAGCGGTCGAAGCGGCAAAAGCTGAGGGTGAACGACTTGCCGCCGAAAAAGAGGAAGCGGAAAAGCAGCTTGAAATTCTGAACCGCCAGAAAGAAGAGGCTGAGCTTGAAGCACAGCACGCGGCACAGGAAGCGGAAAAGCGAATAAAAAAAGAAAAAGAGGCTCTGCGGAAGCAGAAAAAAGAAACAAAAGCGGCTCAGAAAGAAAAAGAAGAGGCAATTCTTAAGCTTGGTGAAGAAAAAGCGGCCGCGAAAAAGGCTGAAAAAGAAGCCGAATCCGCCCGCCGTGAAGTTGAGAAGCTTAAATCCGAGCTTGAAGAAATGAGAGCAGCAGCGGCACGGGCTATCGCACAGAAGAATGAAGCTGAGGAAGCCGCGAGAATTGCCCGCGAAGGAAAAGCGCAGTTCAACGGGGAAATCAGCTCAGAAAAAGGAACGTACGCACCGGCAGAACAAAAAAATGAAGAATCTGAGAAAGCTCCGGATTATGAATCAGAGGAAAAGCCCATAATAAAAGCTGTTATGGAAAAATATATGAGCGAAAATAAATCTTCTGAGCAAAAAACCGATGAAGAAAACGATAGGAAACATAAAAATAATGATAACGGCGATATCTACATCGGTTCACAGTCAAATGAAGTAATTCAGCGCAGAATCGAGGAAATCGAATCAGGTTCTTCGCCCAAAAGTTCCAAATGAAAAGTAAAACTAAGAGAATCATCATAACGCTCGCTTCAGCCGCAATTATATGCAGCTCGGTGTATCTTCTGTATGATTCAGTGTGGGTTCCATTCCACTTCAAGAGTCTGACAGATGAATTAAACGTCAGCGAAAACGCCGCGGTTTCGACTCCTCAGGGCGATTTGAAGATTCAGCGGAAATACCGCTTTATAAAAAATAAATACCCCGATTACTCGGGGCGGCTTGTTATTGACGGTCTCGGTGTTGATTTTCCGGTGGCTCAGTGTGAAAACAACAATTACTATCTGCGCCGCACCCTTGACGGTGAAAAAGATAAGCACGGCACGCTCTTTGCCGATTTCAGGAATAATCTTGAAGAGCTTGATATGAACACAATTATTTACGGTCATAATATGAAAGACGGCACCCAGTTCGGTCTGCTTAATGTGTATAAAAAAGTCAGCGGATATAAAAGGTGGCCGGTTGTGACATTCAGTACAGTTTATAAAGATTATCAATGGAAGATTTTTGCGGCATTTCTTATAAACACAAAAGCTGAAGACGATGACGGATATGTATTCGACTATATGAAAACGAATTTTTCTTCTGAAGCGGAATTTTCTGATTTTTACAACGAAGTAATGGAACGCTCATATTTTATAACAGATACCGATGTTTCTTACAATGATAAGATACTTACGATGTCGACGTGCAGCACTCTTTTTGATAATTCAAGGCTCGTTGTTATGGCGCGCCTTTTGAGAGACGGAGAGAGCGGAAAAGCCGATACATCATCAGCCCGCGCGAATCCCGGTCAGAGGTTTCCGTCAGCGTTTCAATAAAGATATTTAATCAGCAAGGGATTTTTATTATGAATATTAAACTGTTTTCTTTAACGAAAGAGGAATCCGGCTCTTATTCCGGCAGCAAAAAAATTATTTCCGATTGTGCAAACTCATTTTCACAGGAAGAAGAAAAGTTTAAAAGTTTTACTTCCGCCAAAAGAATGATGCTGTCAGTGTCGCAGTCGCTCAGAAGCGCAGACGCCGTAGTGATTGCGGTTCAGGGTTCCGCATATAATTCAGCGAAAAAAATGATTTGCGCAGCGTTTAAGATAGAATGTTCACGCAATGAGGATATATACGCTGCTCTGCTTCCGCTTTATGAAAAAAATAAAATTACGAAATCCGCGCTTGAAAACAACTCTGTCTTTCCGAAAAAGTCAGATATATTTGCCGTTTCGGATTTCAGATGCTGCGGATTTTCGGTTACAGCGGGCGCGCAGAGTATAATAGTGCTTCCGCTTGATAATATTAAAACAGGCGAAGTGGTTTTCGGTTCGCTTTATGATTTCTTTTCTGAAATTTCCGGAACCGAAAGTGAAGATGAAATCGCGAGTCTCAAGCGTATACGTCTGAGCCAAAGGCTTGTATCGCTGCTTAAGAAAAATCAGATGCGCCTTGCTTTCACAAAGCTTGCAGGCACACAGCTTATCGAAGAATGCATTAACACAGTTGACGAAAACCGCGGCAGTATTTTTGTTGCCGCCAAGCCGGAGTCCCGCCAAAATTCGCAGTCTGTTGAAGACTACATAGCTTCCGCGGCTCAGAAAACTCGCGTATCATCTAAAGCAGATTACGCCTGCGCGGTGTCAAGTGCCTTCGCGAGCAATACAGACGACTCAACGTTTATATATTATGCCGTTGCCGATAAGGAAGAAACTTTTGTTTCAAAGCTCTATGCCAACGAATGGGAATCCTCAAGGCAGCTTTACCGTGCGGCGGTGGAGAACGCACTGCTTGCCTGCGTAAACAGAGTAAACGAGAGCCTGACCGCGAAAAAAGACAAAACCCGTAAATCCGACAAGCTGTTCAGGCAGAAAATCGCTTTAATCGCGGCGGGAGCGGTTACCGGAGCGGCGGGAATAAGCGCAATTCTGGCACTGATTTTAAGCTGAGGCATCACCGCCCGATTTATAAATTTTTAATCAATAGTATCTCATACTTGCGACTACCTTGCCCAGAATGGCAACCTCGTCAACAATTATCGGCTCATAATCATCGTTTTCAGGCTGAAGTCTGAAATGCCCGTTTTCTTTATAAAATGTTTTAACTGTAGCGCTGTCTTCAATAAGGGCAACAACCATTTCACCGTTTCGCGCAAAAGGCGTTTTTTCTGCGATAATAAGGTCGCCGTCAAGAATACCGGCGTTAATCATGCTTTCACCTCTGACATGAAGCGCAAAAAGCTGTTTGTCGCTTGATACACGCCCTGTGTAAGGGAAATAGCCCTCAATTGATTCAACAGCGAGAATCGGCATACCTGCGGTAACAGTGCCGACTATGGGAACCTGAACAATATTGTCTGCCTGACCGACTATTCTTATTGAACGCTTCAGAAGCGGGTCACGCGAAATATATCCATCACGCTCCAGCGCGTCAAGATGCGCCTGAACCGATGAGGTGGACTTAAGCCCCACGGCGGAACATATTTCTCTTACAGAAGGAGGAACGCCGTCACTGCTCCGCTCAACAAGAAAATCATAAATTCTGCGCTGCATTTCGTTTATAGACACTTGACTCATCCTTTCAAATGGATTTTAATCATTATAGCACAAATGTTCGAAAAATGCAAACATTTGTTTGTTTATTTTTTGTGAGGTATTTTTTGTATGAAAAAAGCAGAAAAAATTCTTTCATTTATTATATCTTCAGTTCTGCTGCTGTCTTTTTGCGCTGTTCCTGCTTTTGCGGAATTATCATTGGGTGAGCCTGCTTTGTCTTCGAATGCCGAAACAAAAAATAAATCCGGTGTTGAAGTAAAGATTTGCGCCGACAAAGGCAGCTGGCAGAATCAGCCCGAAAACTCATTGCCCGCAATTCTTAATTGCCCGAGCGAATATATTTCAATTGATATTAAAGTAACAAGAGACGGAATACCTGTTCTTATGGAAGATGAAACAGTTGAGCGAACCTGCGTTGACGAAAACGGAAAGAGCGTAAACGGTAAGGTCAGTGACTATACTTTTGAAGGAATTCAAAAGTTTTATCTCCGCAACAGAAACGGAGGGTCTCATAATGAAAAAACAGATAATAAAGTACCTTCGCTGAATGAAGCTGCAATATCCGCGGAAGATAAAATTTTTGTGCTTGATTTTAACCTCTCCGACCTTGACGCGGTATATGACACGGTATATTCATCATCGCTTCAGACAAGAGTTATTTTCCGAATTGACGGCAAAACCGATGAAGTGATATCAGCGTTAAGCGCAAAAGAAAAAATCCCCGAAACCATTCTGAAATATGACGGAAACATTATTTTCAGCGTCAATAAAATCATAAAAAAGGCCACCGAATCAGGAATTAACACGGTTCAGCTTGGCAGCAAAAATCAGTACGGCGTTATTTTTTACAGCAGTGTTGAAAATAAAATCAAAAAGAATAAGATGACAGCGGCTTTTTCCATGACGGACGGATACAGTGCGAAGCGTGATGACAGTGTCAGCGGATGGGACGATGTGATTTCTCACGGGTATTCCTTTATCGAAACGGATTACCCCGACCTTCTCAGCGAATATGTTGCGGAATCGGAAAAGCTGAGGCAGAGACTTAAGGATATGACCGCTCACAACGACGAATACCGGAACGGAACGTATCCCGAAAATCTTATTGACGAATATAACAAAGCATGCAGTGAGGCAGAGAATGTTATTAAAAGCGTATCGTCTCAAAGTCAGCTGGCGCAGGCGTATACCAGACTTGTCAACGCCCGCAGCGCGCTCAATATTTCTGAGGGAACAAGTACAAGTCAGTCTGTTCTGAATTTCTCTGCAGACAGAATTATAACGGTGTCACTTTGCTTTGCCGCTGTTGCTGCGGCGCAGGTATTTTTTTATAAACGCAGAAAAAGTTAAGGCGCGCCGCTTGAATTATGCGGTATCGCCTCAAATAAAATTACATACAGGAGTGATCTGAATGGCAACCGAAGTTAAGAAAAAGGTTTCACTTAGAAGAGCATCTTACCCTGAAAAGGCCGGGGTTTCTTCTAAAGCTGTTGAAGCTCTTATCAATGACTTTAAAGAAAACAATGTCGAGATTCACAGTATGATGATTTTGAGCGGAGGAAAAGTTGCGTTTGAGTCATGGGCAGAGCCGTATTCGCCTGAATTGCCTCACGCAATGTATTCTGTCAGCAAAACATTCACCTCTGCGGCAATAGGCTTTGCTGTCAGCGAGGGTCTTATTACCGTTGACACAAAGCTGATTGACATTTTCCCTGAGTTCAAACCGAAAAAGCCTGACCCGAACCTTGACAAGCTGACGATTCATTCTCTGCTTTCAATGCAGGCAGGCAAAAATATCAGCGTTTATGCCGATAAAACCGACCCGAACTGGGAAAAGCAGTTTTTTGAATCACCTTGGGGATTTACTCCCTGCGACGGCAGCTGGCAGTATATCAGTGAAAACCAGTATATGCTCTGCTCCGCAATTCACCGTGTAACAGGTGAGTGCGTTGTTTCTTATCTGACACCGAGACTTTTTGAGCCTCTCGGAATTGACGTTCCCGACTGGGAGCTTTCCCCCTCCGGCGTTGAAGCCGGCGGCTGGGGCCTGTTTATTAAAACAGAAGACCTCGCGAAATTCGTTAACTGCTATCAGCACGGCGGAAAATTCAGAGGAAAACAGGTTATCCCCGCTGAATGGGTATGTCAGACGCTTCGCCGTCATGCCGATAATTCAAGAGCAAATAAGCTCCCCGATAGCCAGAGCGGCTACGGCTACTGTGTATGGCACTGCGCCGGCGCACCCGCATGGAGAATGGACGGAATGTTCTCGCAGTTCGGATTCATGTTTAAAGACAGAGACGCTTCGATTATTTTTACCGGCGGCGAAATTGATGAGCAGAAGACACGCGACTGTCTGTGGCGTCATGTAAAGGATTTGTTTATTGAGCCTGACAGTGAGCCGAAAGCTGACCACAAAATCGGTCTTGCTCCGCCTGCGGATATTGTTTATACATCAGAACGCAGTCCTCTTGAAGAAAAAATCGAAGGCAGAAATATAAAATTCAGAAAGAATCTTATTCTTTCGGCGGCAGGCTTCCCTGTGAGCATGCTTCCGCTGCCGACTGTTTATATGTCGGCTCATAAGGCGGGCAACATAAACAATGTTCAGCTCCGTTTCAGCGAAAATGAATGTACAATGGAATGGGACGAGGGTTTTGAGCATAATATCATCACATGCGGTATGGACGGCAAATACAGAACATCTCCGATTCGCCTTGCGAATATGAATTTCACCGCGTACAGCACCGCGGCGTGGACAAGTGAAGACACACTTCAGATAAATATGCGTCCTGTTGAATCCGTAGCACGCAGAACGATTGAATTTGTATTTGATAAAAACGGAAAAGACGTGATTTTCAAACCGAGCAGTCAGCTGCCGATGTCTTCAATGGCGGATAATCTTGCCGCCGATGTCGATGTGTTCTTCCCCGGTCTGCTTGAACCTGTGGGCGTTGTCGCCTTTGACCAGCTTCCGTGGATAATCGATGCTGTGCATAAAGGATATTTCGAAGAGGATATGGAAGAAACGGAAGAATAATATTTACATCGCAGGGACGGTCGCCCCTACATATATTTCATACCTTAATGCCGCGTAATTCCATAATGGATCAAAATTCCCCGCAGGTTTTTCATTCCTGCGGGGTTCGTGTTTTTTATAATGATTTAAATATTTCCGCGCCCTTTGTGTCTGCCCATTTATTTATAAACCTTGCGGCGAAAATCAAGACAATCGCGCAGATTAAATTATAATTTGTCAGGTCGATTTTATCGTGAAGAAGATAACCGCCGCCGCCGATTATCAGCGAAATCGCCCAGCCGCCGAAAAGGCTGATGCCCACCGCTGCGCTCTGCTTGACGGGAACCGTTTCGTTTGTCCATGTAAGATTCGGATTCTTGAGATTGAGGAAAAGTCCGAACGAAGCGGAAAACATAACATACGAAACTGAGAGAAGCACCATGTAAACAATACCGGTGAAATCCGCTTTGATGATATATCCGAGCACGGCTGACGCGAACGCGGCACACGGAGCGTTGATGATAATATGCATATTCTTTTTCGCTGTGAAAACATCACACGGGTCAACAGGAAGCGACTGGAGCACCCATATGTTTTTGCCTTCGAGAGAGATTGACGGTGCGGTAAACTGATTCATTGAAAGCAGCAGGCAGACCGCGCTTACCGCAATAACGGGGAAAAGTTTTTCAATATCGGGCATCATCACGGAAAAAGCATAAAGCATATCTCTGATACTGTCAGCTTTTATTATTGCAGCGACTGGCAGAGCCAGCGCGAATATTGCGCCCAGTCCGCAGTTGAGCATATAAGTTGAGCTTGAGGTGAGGCGTTTGAACTCCTTACGCAGAAGTGCGGATTTAACACTGTTTGTTTTAACCTGTTCGCTTTTGTATTCCGTTTTCTTTTCGGCAGTTTTTGTTGTTGAAATTTTAATAAACGTGCGTGAAAGAATAAAATATGTCAGAGCGAAAAGCGCGATTGTAATTGCCGTTACCGCCAGCATGGGCAGAGCTTTGCCCGTTGAGGCAAGCCCCATGAGATAGAACGGATAAAATCCGCTTCTGATTTTTGAGCCGATAACTTCAGCATTTGAAGCAAGTGACTGAAGAAATGTATTGATTCTGAAATAAACAAAGTAATAAAGCCCAAGGAACAGAAGCGACGTGAAAACAGTGACAACGCTTTTGTTCTTTAATTTTGTTGAAATAAGCGCGACCACCCACCCGAGAGCGCAGGTGAGTACTGTCACAAAAAGTGTGATAATAAACGTCTGCAATACGCAGAAAATCACGCATAAAACCGAGGGTGAGGCAATCATAAAATATTTTATAACCGCGGGTATCCACATAAGGGCGGAATAAAGCAGACTCATGGCGTATACGCCTGTCATTCTCACAAAAAGGATTTTTGACGGCGGTACAGGCATGGAAAGAAGCAGGTCGTTATCCTTGGCGTGATACAGCCCCGCGTATGTATTGAATACGCTGCCGAAGGTGCCCAGTGCGATTGCCAGCATGCCCATCATGCAAAAATAGAGCCAGCCGAAACCTGCTGGAACAAGTATGTCGGCCAACATACTGCTTGTGCCGAAAAATGTAACTCCGAGCAACAGAAATAATAATGCAAATAAAATAACCATTACGGCGGTGCCTGATTTTGAACGATTTTTTCCTGTTTTTCTGTTTTGAAAATAGAACGCGTTCAGTTCCAGAAACTGCTTTTTCAATAAGGCTTTTAACATAATCAGTCCTCCAGTTCAAGGAAAACGGACTCAAGGCTTTCGTCGCCTTTGACTTCTTCCATGGTACCGCATTTTATGAGACTGCCGTTTTTGATAATCGCAACCTTGTCGCAGAGCTTTTCGGCAACCTCTAAAACATGTGTTGAAAAGAAAATAGCTCCGCCGTCATTGCAGATTTCACGCATGATGCCTTTGAGCGAATGAGCGGCTTTCGGGTCAAGTCCCACAAACGGCTCGTCCATAATAACGAGCTTAGGGCTGTGAATAAGCGCAGAAATAACCGCCAGCTTCTGCTTCATACCGTGAGAGTATGAGGAAATTGAGTTGGCAAGGTCTTTTTTTATTTCAAACATTTCCGCGTATCTGTCTATTTTTTCAAGTCTTTCGGAAGACGGCACACCGAAAATATCGGCAATAAAATTGAGATATTTTATCCCCGTCATAAACTCATATAAATCGGGGTTATCGGGAATATATGAGATTATTTTTTTACAGGCAAGAGGATTTTCCTTAACCGAAACACCGTCAACAAGAATTTTGCCCTCATCAAACGGAAGGATACCGACAACTGATTTAAGCGTTGTGGTTTTGCCTGCTCCGTTGTGACCGATAAAGCCGTAAATCTCACCCGGCTGAATGTGAAGGGTAAGATTATCAACAGCCTTTTTGTCGCCGTATATTTTTGTTAAATTGTTAATCTGAAGCATAATAATCCTCCTTTGGATATTATCTGCCGCGATTATAGTACGGAAAATCCGAATTGTCAATAGGATTGTGAAAAAATTAACATTTTCTTAATCGTTGTTATTTATACAAGTTTCCGGTTGAAAAAATTTGTGCATTATGGTATATTGAACTCGGGTGATAATATGAAATTTATAATGTTTTTGAAAAGAATTTTCGCCGCCGTTTTAGCGGCTGTTTTCGGAATCGGAGCTGAACTGCCTGTAATAATCGCGGACAAGCCTAACGCTGTTTACGTTGACGGAATTTACGGCTCTGACAGTTATTCGGGAAGCAAAGACGAGCCTGTTAAAACAATCAGAAAAGCCATGACACTTGTCAATGACAGCAAAAATGAAATTTATATTATTCAGGGTACATTTAACGAAACGGTGAATGTTGATATTGACGGACTTACGATTGAAACCGCCGAAAATTCTCATGTCACAATCACAGGGGGAGAAAAAATCAGCGGCAAATGGGAAAAGTACAAAGGGCACATTTACAGAAAACATATTGAAGGCGACGTAAAAAGCGTATTTGTCGGAAATGAGCAGATGCTCCTCGCACGCTGGCCTAATACCTCGTGGAAGAATCTGTGCTATATGAAGCGTGCCGAAACTGACGAGGGTACAGACAGTATGCATCTTGTTGATAAAAAGCTCCCGAAAAAAACTGACCTCACAGGTGCGAACCTTACCATATGGGCAGGTTCAGGCTGGGTAACTTTCAGCAGAGTTATTACTTCGTGCGAAAAAGGCAAGAGTCTTTCATGGGAGCAGCCGATAAGGTCAGCAGTCGATGACAATCCGGAGGGAATGGACTGCTACGTTCCGCAGAAAAAGAATGAATACTATGTCAGCGGTTTGTTGGATTTGCTTGACGCTGAGGGCGAATGGTACTATGACCGTGATGAATCCATGCTTTATTTATACGCACCCTGCGGCAAAAATCCCGAAAAGTGCGATGTTTCAGTCAAGGTGCGTGATTACGGACTCAGAATAGGTGACGTAAAGAATGTTACGGTTAAAAATATTGACGTTTTCGGCTGCGCCGTCAGCTGCGGCGGAACAGACTGCGTGCTTGATAATGTCAATCTTAAATGCGCGGATTTCTTTGTTGACGCAAATTATTTTGATTTGGGCGAGCATTACTACAAAGTTAAGATTAACGGCACGGGAAACGTCTGGAAAAACAGTGAGATTTCGGATACCTGGGGTGACGGAGTTTATGTTTCGGGGCAGAACAATACGATTGAAAACTGCTATATCCACGATGTCTGTTATATGGGCACATACTTCGGCTGCGTGAATGAAATCGGTGTCGGGAACGCTGTTATAAACTGTACTCTCGGCGATACGGGAAGATACCACGTTCTGCACGGGGGCGCAAAAAAGACAAGAATTATCGGCTGTGAAATGTATCATTCGGCACTTCTGAGCTATGACTGCGGTTCAACCTACGAATGGGGTACTGACGGCGAAGGCTCGGAGATTGCTTACAATTATATTCATGACAACAGAGAAGTCGGAATTTACCTTGACAACAACAGCTCGAACTACTATGTCCACGATAACGTGCTTAAGAAAAACGGCACAGGAATAACGCTGAACAGCCATAACAATGACTGCCTTGTTGAAAACAATTATCTGATAAAAAATGAAATCAACTGCTCAACATATTTTTATGAAAAGGACGGTCCGTCAATGGCGGGTACGGTAATAAGAGGCAACACCTATACACCTGCGAAGTGGAAGCTGGTTGAAGGTGAAAACGCGCCTGTGTTTGAGAATAATAAAGAGGTTAAAACCGCACTGGGCGTGAAATACCCAAAGCGTGAATACGGCTGCGATTTCGCATAATAAAAGCTCCCCGAAAACAACTTATGCTTTCAGGGAGTAATTCTTTAACGGTTTGATTTTGCTGTTGATTTTTTAATATAAAACACCCACACGGCACCGAGTACCGGGAACACCGCGGCGCACAGCATTCCTACCTTAAATCCAATCTGTTCGGGTGAGAGAAAATACTGAACACCGAGCTTTTGCGCGAAGCTGCTGACGGAAACCCTGTCAACAATTATTCCTGTAAGCTGTGGCCCGAATGACGCGCCTAAATCACCGCATGCCGCCATAAGAGCATATGCCGCAACGCCGGGTGACGGGACTTTTTCCTCCATCATAATAAGCGTTCCCGGCCACAGCATAGATGTGCATACACCTATGAGAATACTTGCGATAAATGCCGCGATTACATTCGGTGAACATCCGGCGACAATATAGCACACCGCCGCGCCCGTCATGCCCAGAAGAAGCGTTTTCACAATATTTTTACCGAATTTAGCGTAAACTGATCTTGTTGAGGCGAGAAGCAGAGCAAAAACCGCCATGCCTAAGACATCTCCCGCAGCTTTCGGAACAAGCAGAGATTTTTCCATAAAACTTGAAATCCAGTCTGTCATGATATTTTCGGAAGCACTTCCGAGAAAAATGCACACGGCGCACATTATTATTTCTTTGCTGAATTTAAGCTTTCCTTTTTCATCACCTGATGGCGTCAGATTCATTTCGGGTATGGGTGAGGTGAAGAAAAGGAACGATGAAATCAACGGAAGCGATGCCCAGAACAGAGTGAGATAAACCCAGTTTCCCGTTCCGAATATCTTAAAGTAAGCCGAGCTTAAAAGCACAACCGTTACAACGCCCCAGCCGTAAAGTGAATGAAGAATACTCAGGTCTTTATCATGACGTTCTGACGGCAGAGCGGAAATAAGCGGGCTTACGAGAACCTCGCAAAGTCCGGCTGAAATAGAAAAAATTACCGTTCCCGCAAAAAGTCCGTAAACGGCGAACCGCGGAAAATAATACGGCACAAGGGCATATGTAAACAGCCCGAGCGATGTAATCAGCGGCATAATTCTGATTGTTGCTTTCAGATTGAATTTTTGAGAGAAAAATGTGAAAACAAGGTCTATTATCAACTGAGTGCTGAAATTCACAAGAAGCAGCGTGCCGAGCAGTGTATATGAAATGCCGTACATTTCATGGAACGTAACAAACAGCATTGACGGCAGACTGAAAACCGACGCTGTCGCTATATTTGAGAACCAGCACGTGTATTTTGTCCTGTTATAATTTTTCATAGAACGCTCCGATTTAAGGCAATCCCGCATAATTCAGATATGCGGATTATTTTAATCTACAATATTATTTACCCACAGCCGTTTTCTGAGAAGAATTATTCCGAAAACCGCTTTAAGAATATCAAGTGACTGAATTACCGGAAAAATTACCCATATACTCAGCCCCAGCTTATAAAGAAAAAAGACGGTGGGAACCGATACGCACATAATAAATACACTGTCAAAAATAACGGTTATCCATGTTTTGCCGCCTGAACGCAGTGTGAAATATGAAGCGTTAGCGATTGAAATCGCCGGCAGGAAGAATCCGCAGGACCTGATAAAATAAGCCGCGTAGTTTTTTGAAGCCTCATTGGTTTTGTATAGCAGCGGAATATAGTTGCCTGTCGCGAAAACCGCGACGCTTACAAGAAGACTGACTGCAACACAGAAAACGACCATTTTTCTCACAGTGTCGACCGCCTCGTCAAATTTACCCGCGCCGAGCTGCTTGCCCACGATAATGCCTATGCTTGAGCCGAGGGAAAGAAACGCGATGTTGAAAAGATTCATGACTGTTGACGATATGCTGGAGCCTGCCACAACATTTATTCCGTGCAAACTGTATCCCATTGAAAGAAGCGACATACCGAGTGACCAGAAAAACTCATTGAGCATAAGCGGCGTTGCTTTAAGAGTAATCTGCCGCGCAAGATTTTTCGGAATGTAAAGACTTCTGAACGCTCCCTGCATATAGCTGAAGCGTTTTTTCTTACGGAAGGTATAAATCATTATGCATATACATTCCGTATAACGTGAAATAACCGTCGCGATTGCCGCGCCTCTTACGCCGAGAACGGGCACGCCGAATTTTCCGAAAATAAGAATATAATTGAAAATACAGTTGGTGAAAACAGCGACGAATCCCGCCGTCATCGGAGCTACCGTTTCGCCAGTTTCACGCAGAGTACCCGAAAACACCTGAGACACCGCAAACGGCAGAAATCCCCACAGAATAATTTTTATATACTGCTGTGCGTAAATGAGCGTTGCGGCAGTATCGCCCTGTGCGTCTGTATCATGAAGATAAAGGGATATGAGCTGCTCCTTAAAAGCCGCCAGAACAAAGATTGCCGCGGCACATATTAAAACGGCGGAAATCATTTTATATCTGAATGTGGAGCGTATGCCGTCTATGTCGTCTTTCCCGTGAAACTGAGCGGTAAAAATACCCGCTCCGCTGATAATTCCGAATATCGCGAGATTATAAATAAATATCAGCTGATTGTCAATTGAAACGCCGGACATCTGCTCTGTACCGACTGAGCCGACCATAAGATTATCAAGCATACTGACAAAATTTGTTATAAAATTCTGTATCATAATCGGCAGAGCTATTTTAAGTGTATATTTATAGAAATCTCTGCTGCCGATATATTTTGATTTTATCATAAATGCCGTGCCTTTCATTTTATCATGCTGATTATAACATCAAATAATATAAAAATCAATGTATGGATCCCGTTCACGAAATCCATACATTAATGGTATCACTTAAAGTTTGACCTCAAAGCCTGTTTTTGCCGATTCATAAATCGCGCAGAGAATTTTAATCATGTCAACGCCCTGCTGAGGCTCATAACAGGGCTTCGCACCGTCAAGAACAACGTCAAGAAAATGAACCAAGTTGTTTTTATGACCTCTGTGGTCGTTTTTACCGGCGGGTTTTATGTCAAGAAGCTGACCGTCAACCTCGGTATAAATTTCAACATTGTTGTCCTCCCATGTAAGGCCTGATTTTTCACCGCGGAGCTCAACAAAACGCTTTTCTTCTTTAATATTTGAAGCCCAGCTGAATTCTATCTGAAGAACCGCGCCGTTATCAAATCTGATAAGTCCCATCGCGAGGTCTTCAACATCGAATGTTCCGTTTTCAACCTTGCTGCCGAAATCTGAATTTACAGAGTCGCTTGTGTTTGTGTCGGCAAATTTGCAGTATGTATTGCCGCTGACGGCGACAGGCGTGGGATTGCCCATGAGCCAGATGGCAAGGTCAATCATATGAACTCCCAAGTCTATAAGAGGACCGCCGCCTGATTTTTCTTTTGTTGTGAACCAGCCGCCTTTGCCGGGGATTCCGCGTCTTCTCTGCCAGCCGCAGCGGCCTGCGTAGATCGCGCCCATTTTGCCGTCTTCAATATATTTCTTCGCGTATTTTGAAGCGTCAACAAAACGGTTGTTTCTCATAACCATAAGAACCTTGCCGGCTTCCTCTGAGGCTTTTTTCATTTTGAGAGCTTCGCTTACATCTATTGCGTCGGGCTTTTCGCAGAAAACATGCTTACCCGCCCTGAACGCGTCAACAGCTATGATTGAGTGCATATAGTTGGATGTGCAGATGTCAACACACTCAACATCTTCATTTTTAAGAAGTTCTTTATAATCCGTATATACCTTTGCGTTTGGATAATAATTTTCTTTAATAAATTCCGCTTTTTCTTTAACTTTATCGCAAACAGCAACAATTTCCGCTCTTGAGTCTTCAAGATATGCGGGGATATGCGCGCCTTTACATATTCCGCCGTTTCCGATAATTCCTATCTTTAAAGTTTTCATGTTCTTCCTCCTGATGTTTTTAAAATACACATTATATTACCATAAAAAACACTGCATTTCAAGCAAAATAAATTGATTTATTGATGATTATATGATATAGTGAAACAAATAATATTTGCACGGAGGAAACATTATGCTGATTATAAGAAAATTTTTCGCAATGCTTATGGCTGTTATTCAGACTTTTCTTATCAACACAGGAATAAAAAAGCCCGATATGAGAAACGCCGAGGTGTTTCCCGTATCAAATGAAACCTGTAATTTTACGGTTCCGGACTCTTCGCAAACCGACCTTTATAAAAGCATTGAATACGCTTCTTCGCTTAAAAATCAGGTTCAGTGTACGTATTCAGACAGTAAACGTGACGACTACATAATGACTAATTCGCAGACGGTGTTAACACATAAGCTGACCGCCGTTGAAAAAAACGCCACACTTAAAGACAGGAAAGGGAATGTATATCTTAAGGATACGTTCAAATCTTTCTACGCGGATAAGCTGGGGGTACGTCACTATTTTGAAAGCTCGTATAAAAACGCGAGAGTGAACACCGTAAGACTCGGCGAATATTATTACGATGTTCATGTCAGAGATATGAAGCGCGGCACATTGAAAATCGACAAGGAATACCATGTTTACAGTGATAAGCTTTATATGGAATACGCTCTGCTTGCCGACAGAGCACAGAAGCTTCCCTCAAAATTAGGCAGTGAAATTTCCGTTTCCGCCGACAAAGTCAAGGCTCTTGAAATCAGAGATAAGAACGGTGTTCATAATGACGTTAAAAATATCGACACCGCTTCCGTTGAGTATGCCGCTTTTGATATTGACGGCGCAGGCATTGTCGGATTTATTGTTCCCTCTGACACAAGCGCGGCGGGACTTGAGGTTAAAAAGGGCGCAAAGAATTACAAGGTTACTCTTTTCGCCGATTTAAGTAAATACAACGGCATAAACAAATACGATGAAACAGGCGGGTATGATAATTACAGAATCCCGTTCGGCTGCCGGATTTATACCGACGGCGCACACAGCTTTGACGGCATCGCAAATGAAGCGTATATTGAAAGAAATCCGCTTAAAGTTACGGTAACCGACGACAATGCCGAGGCAAAGGTTCTCGGCTATGAGGCACTCAGGGGAGCGTACACTGTTGAAATGCTCGGTATCGGCTTCAATTATCCTTACGAGCACCCCGATTTCAGATATTACGCAAAGCTCTCCGTTGAAGGCGATTCAAAAGACAGAAATATAATTGTACGCACAACAACCCCCAACTCGGGCTGTCTTGAAAACGCAGTAATACTTGATAAAAACAACCTGCTCATGCCGATTGATGTAGAGGTCTGCAAAAACTTTATGGGTGACGGCGGAGACAATAAATATTCCTATAAGGATTACTGCTACGGCGACACATTTACCCCGATAGCGGTCGAAGGCGAAAGCAGGAAAGAATTCACCGTTGTGAATCTTTATCAGAACTGGGGAAATTATCCGCTCAAGCAGCTTTCCTCAATTGAGTTCCATGTTTCTTATTATCATCTCTCAACGGGAACAACCGAAAGCAACTGCATCGCTCCTTATTTTGTATATGACAGAGATGGCTGGACACTGCCCGATTTCAGAACAGGCAGCGGAGTTCTGTGGGAAACACAGCCTCAGCAGAATTCAGTCGGAATACTGAAATTCGTAACATACCGTGACAAGGGTGCGAAACAGCCTGTTGTCGCGGAATTCGCTGGAAGTGAAATTCACAGCTACGGTCCGACATACGCAAGCGTTACAGACAGATACGTTTCAGACGGCGGCGCGTTCACCTATGACGTAACTCATACGGAATTTCCTCAGAATGACGAAAACAGAACGTACTACACGGTTGATATCAATTTCACAAACGATATTACGTTTGAAAATTTCAAAAAGGATTTCGACCTTTTCTATTTTGACGGCAGATATGTAACATTCAGCAAAGCAAACTACCTCAATGAAAGCAACGAAGCTGTTACCGCAGATGTTTCGTCTGACGTGACATATCATACTCTCGGCAGTGAAGCTCCATATATGGGATTCTGCGGTATCACGGACGATAAAACCGTCGACCACTTCGGCTGTAATTTCGCCCTGCTTATTAAAAACAGCAAAATCACCGTCGGCGGCAAAGAGCGGAATATTCCGTTCGCGTTCAGAGAACACGGAGACAGCAAAATAACAGAGGGCTGTCTCACTCTTGACACTGAAAATATTACATTCAAAAAAGGCGACAGCATTAAGCTGGATATGATTCTTCTGCCGTGGGGCAGCGGTGCGGAGTCAGACGATTCACATGTTCTCAAGGTTCGTGAGGACAGCTGTCTGAAACCCCTTATCGCAACAGACGGCGAAAATGACGGATACGTTCCCACCGTGAAAGCGCAGAATAATCAGGCGGTTATCACCGTTAAGGGCGGCAGAGGAAATAACGTCATAAGAGCTGACGGTTTTACTTCAATAAAAAAGCCGACAGTTGAAATCAAGACAGCAGGCGGCTGGCAGAATTATGATATTTCATCTTCCTGCGGATATGACGGATATATGATAAGCACAAAAAAAGACGGCACGTATTCGATTTCGTTTGTTTATAAAGCGGAAAATCCCGACACAGAATACACATTCAGAATTGAGAACTGAAAAAACGGGGCTGCCTTTTCGGCAGCTCCGTAAATTTAAAGGAGAAATATGATTACAGACAGCAGAATTGACGGCGGCAGACCATTCGACTGGGGACTTGCCTCGGAAGATTACGCCGCTTACAGGGATATCTATCCCGATGAATTTTACAATAAAATAATCAGCAGAAATTTGTGTGTAAAAGGGCAAAAAATGCTTGATATCGGAACAGGTACGGGCGTTCTGCCGAGGAATATGTATAAGTACGGCGCTGAGTGGACAGGTACGGATATTTCCGAAAATCAGATATCGCAGGCAAAAAAACTGGCTGATGAATCGCACATGAATATAAATTTCATTACATCATCGGCAGAAGAAACAGACTTTCCCGACAGGACATTCGATGTGATTACCGCCTGCCAGTGCTTCTGGTATTTTGACCATGAAAAGCTCGCTCCCAAGCTCGCTGAAATGCTCAAAAAAGACGGCAGACTTCTGATTCTGTATATGGCATGGCTCCCGTTTGAGGATAAAATCGCGGGAGAAAGCGAAAATCTCGTGCTGAAATACAATCCCTCATGGTCAGGAAAAGGCGAAACGAAAAAGCCGATTGAAATTCCCGACGAGGTGAAGAAATATTTCAGATTGACATATCACGAGGAATATGATATAAACGTTCCGTTCACTAAAGAGAGCTGGCACGGCAGAATGCGCGCGTGCAGGGGTATCGGCGCGTCACTTGAAAAAGAAAAGCTCATTCAGTGGGACAAGGAGCATAAAAAGCTGCTCGAAAAAATCGCGCCCGACAAATTCACGGTTCTTCATTATGCCGCGATTGCCGAGCTTGCGTTAAAATAAACGGAGGAATAATAATGGCAAACATACTTGAAGCGCTGATGATAGTCAGCTTCGGAATATCATGGCCGATAAACATCGCGAAACTGCTTAAATCACGCACGGCGAAAGGTACTAGCATACTTTTTTATTATCTTATAGATATAGGCTATGTGGTGGGAATCGCCGCGAAATTCGTTAAACTCAGCGAAGGCATATCGACACCGTGGTATGTTTGGTTTTTCTACATACTCAATTTCTGCATGGTCTTTGCGGGTATAATTATTTATTACAGAAACAAAAAACTTGACAGCCGAAATTAGTGGTATTAAAAATACGGGTTGAGAGCGCAATGCCTCAATCCGTATTATTTCCGCTGCGTCAATTTATCTTATGCTCTCACTGAACGATTTGTGCCGTAACCGTCATATCCCCGGTGACCTCAACTGCAACGGTGACTGTTTTTATCGCCGAGGCTTCCCAGCTTCTCGCGTAACTTAATTCTATCGTCGTTTTGCCCGGTGCCGCCGCTTTGAATGTAAACACTCTTGTGCCGGGCGCGCCGGTCATACCCGTCTGAGCGGGCACAATGAAATCATCATTCTCGAACTTAACAATATTCTCGTCGGCAATTTTATAATTCCACAGGTATCCGGTTGTTCCGTTTTCTTCAAGTGAAACAACGAAAGACTGCTCACTCATTTCAATCATATCTTTGCTTTCTTTTGCAGGAAACTTAATTCCGAAAAGAGAACATAAAAGCATAAAAACGCTCATTACAAAGCTGAAAATTTTTGAAAACATATAAATACCTCCTCTTTTCTGCATTATAACACTTCACAGTCACTATATCAAGAGCAAAGATAAAAAGCACATGGGATATTGCAAAAATATTCAGCATGTGATATATTTAACATAATAAAAATATTGCATACGGAAGTGAATGAATGAAGAAAATTATCAGATTTATCGCAGTCGCTCTGGCGGTTACATTGATATTATGTTCTGTTCCGTTCAGCTCGTCAGCTGAGGAACCGGATACCAGTGAATTGCTTATCGGCGCACTGTCTTCTGAGGAGCCGCTCACTGAGGAACAGCCCGCGGAAGAACCTCCCGCTGAGGAACCGACTGTTCCCGGACTGCCGCCTATGGCATCTGACGAAAGCTGCGTAATCGCGGAGGATACAGTCGCCCTTTTGTTTCTGTGCAGCAACAGCTCGGGACTTCCGTCACTCGGTCACATATGGATTTACATTGAAAACATTACGGAAAATACTCTCAAGGTGGGAGCGTATGATTTAAATGCTTATGAGGGCGTTTCAATAGGAACATTCGGTCTTACAAGAAGTGACGGATTCGGAATATATTACAATATTGAAAGTTATACAGGCAATGCTTTCGGAATGGAAAAATCCATGTGCCTCATGACCGAGCTGAATCAGAAAGAATTTAACAGAGTCAGCAGCAAAATCGGCAGAAGCAATTTCTGGGACCCGATATTTTTTAACTGCGCTTTTTTTGCCATATCCACATGGGATATCGGCGGAGGCAGTTTCATGATTCCGTTTGTTGTTTTTCCCATTTTTGCAAGACTTCAAATCAGATTCAGACCGTATAAAAAAGATCTGAAAATGTATTTCCCGGAGCTTGAACGGGTTCTTAAACAAAAAGGCACCGGCAGCGGCGCGCGCCTTAAAAACGTTAAACCCGGCAGTGTTGATACTCCTCCGGGCTAATTAATAACAGCTTATAAAAAGCGGAACATCTGATGCTTAATCAAATGCTCCGCTTTATTTTTATTTTTTCAGCACATTTTAAATTCCAGCGTACCGCCGCAAAGAAGCTCTGATGCTTTGATTTTCCAATCTGAAAGCTCCATGCCGTTGAATTTTACCGATTCAACATAAATATTTTTATCTGAGTTGCCTCTGACCTTAACTGAAAGTGCTTTGCCTGAGGAAAGCGTAAGCTCCGCCCCGTCAACAACGGGGGAACCAATCAGGAATAAATCCTGCCCTGCGACAGGGAAAAGTCCTATTGCGTTCATCACGTAATAGGATGAAAGCGCGCCGGAATCGTTATTGCCCGGCAGACCGCCCCGGCCTGTGGTGAACATATATCTCATGCCGCCGCGTATAATCTCGCACACACGATCATGACGGTCGGCGTAAATATATGAAAACGGAGCCTCCGTATCAGACTCATTGTTGAAGCCCTCAAATCTGCCGAGCTTCATGCCCTCAGCCACAGGCTCATAATTATTCGGGTCTGTGGGAAGCACAGTATCCGGCTGACCGTATCCGAAAAATTTGTCGAGCAGCTTCACAAAATTTTCTTTGCCGCCGGCAAGCTCAATTCTTTCCTCCATATTTACCATCTGACGGAAAGAGTAGTTATATAATGTACCCTCATAATATGAGGAATCCGCGTTAAGAAGTCCCGTTTCGGGGTCATAAACTTTTTTCCACTGACCTGCAAGAGGAACGAGCTTTTCGTAAAGTGCGCTGTTGCCCCTTTCCTTCGCAAGCTGAGCCGAAAGAGCGCAGCAATCCGCCATATCAAGCATCCATGTGTTTGATTTGCACTTACCGTCAACAGTGAAGTCAGTTTTGTTATCGGCGAAAATATCAGCCTCAATTACCTTTAACACTCTGTCGGGGTCAATGTCAATGCCGTATCGGTAAGCGGTCAGCAGAGCGTAAATCCCGAGTGTTCTCGCCTGCGTGCTGTGAAGCAGATATTTGTCGGTAATTCCCAGTGAATTAGGAATCTGCCCCAGCTCTTCACCGACTCTGAGAAGAGTTTCAACGATTTTTTCACTCATTTCCCTGTCAATCATGAAAATTAACGGCAGCTGTGTTTTATACATATCCCACAGCGTGCTGAAATCAAGGACAAACGGACCGCTGCCGTCATAAATAAAGCTTTCGCCTGACCAATCCGCTGGTTTAACAAAAGAATGATAAAAATTTGAATAGAAAATTTCTTTTATTTCATCATCAGCGTCAATTTCTATTTTTGAAAGCAGATCATTCCATTTTGATGAAGCATCTGCTTTTACTTCATCGAAAGTTTCAGATGAATCAATAAATTTCAATGCGTTTTCGAAACTTTTCAAAGAAATTGCTACCGTGAGTTCAGCTGTTCTGCTGTTCTTCAGCTCATATACGGCACAGCCGCCGTCAATACAGACTTCACAGCTTCCTCTTACGGCGAAGAAAATATCAACTCCCTCAATTTTCGCGCTTGCCAGCACTGTATATTCATCGAATTTTTTCGATATAAAGTTGTCGACAGAAGCGGGCTTGTAATCCGGTATTACTATTCCGTTGTTGGTGAAATCTATTTTAACCTTTCCGCCCTCTTTCACGAATGTATAGCGGTGAAGAGCGGCTCTGTCAGAAGCCGTAAGCTCACATTTGATATCATCGAGTACGCAGGTATAATATCCCGGTTCGGCAAATTCATTCTGCGGAAGTCTCAAAGATTCCGAATTATCATAAATCGGAGTGACAACAGCGTAATTATAATAATACCCCATAGTTCCCGTTCCGCTTTGCTGAATGTGGGCAAATCCGCGGAGCTTCTCTCCGTCTTTGAATTTTTCGGGCTTGGAATGTGTATTTATAACGTGATTGCCGTATCCCGTCGGGTATCCTCCCGAAAACGGCGCGGCAGACACAGCTCCGTACGGAACCATCGCCGCAGGGCTTGTGTTGCCGCAGCCCGCCTTTATGAAAAACCATTTCGCTGCAATGCCCTCGGGCTTCGGCAGATTATATTCGCCGCAGCCCTGAAATACGTTAACATATTTGCATAAGTTCATAAAATCATCTCTTAATACAATACCGCACAAGCTGACTGTGCGGTATCGCGCTATATTTTAATATGTGATTGCCGGTGCGCCCAGAATACCCGTGCGCCTTAAAACATATTCGTATGTCCAGCAGTTTCCTGTGCTGCGCCACGCTCCGGGACCGTGCCAGCTTTCTTTTTCGTTGACAAGGTGAACAGGACCGAATGAATTGTAGCGGTGAATACAGAGTGTCATTTCAATTTCATGCTCGCCGTCGGAAAGTCCGTCAACCGTCAGCATATAAGGCGGATAAATGATATTGCCTTTTTCCTCACCGTCAACCTTAACTTCAATCACCGCGCCTCTGTACCATGTGGCACGAAGCGTCAATCTGCCGTCTTTGGCTTCCGCTTTGAATTTATAAGTAATGTTTCCGCTGAAAAACGGGAATCCCTGCTCAACAAGGTTGCCGAAGCCGATTTTTGAAGGAATTTCAGTAATTGTCGCTTCATTTCCGCTGAGCCTTACCCCAAACGAGCCGAGAATGAACATATTCTCTATGCTTACTTTTTCACCGTAAAGATACGTTACCTCAAGCACGTTTTTGCCCTTAATGATATCCGGCAACGCAATCCTGAATATTGAAATGTCAACGTAATTGCCGAGAATATCCTTTCTGACCTCCGCACCGTTGAATACGATTTTCTCAACCTTGTCTTCTTCCTCAAACGCGAGAAGCGCACCTGAATACTCAATTTCACTGCTGAATGTAAAGCGTAATGTCAGCCTGTCAACAGTCGGCACTTCGCCTGTAACCCACGGCTGAACAATTGAGCCGCCGCGCTTTACAATTCCGAGACGTTCACGGCAGATGTTGTCAAGGCGGAGGATTTCCTCTTTAGGTGAAAATTCCTTTTCGCCCGAGAGCTTAAATTCAGCCATATCAAGCAGAAGAATATTTTCTTCCGAAAGGCTGTAATCAACAGTGCTTTCAATCTGCCTGCCTTCGGGAGTTTCTTTCTGCTTTTCGGCTTCAACGCTGTCCGCTTTGCCGTCAGTGAGCTTAATAAGAAGCGAATCATATGCGTAAACCTGACGGTCGATAATTGTTTTGCCGTTTCTGTATTTTGCGGGTATGGGATATATTTTCCCGTCATAAGTGTCGTAAAGCTCGGGGATATATTCGCCCTCAACGGTAATTCTTACATAATTGCCGCAGTCAACATCTTTGTTGCCGGGTTCGTCCGTGTGAGCGACGAAAAGCCATTTACAGTCATTATCCTGACGGAGCTGATAAAGCAGATTATCTGAAAGTCTGCCGTTTTCATAGCGGAGAGTGACGGTTCTGTTATCCTCCAGCGCGCCGAGAATTGCCGCGCGTGAGAAATCTGTTCTGATGCTTTCATCAAAGAGCTTTCTGCCCTTGTCTGAGGGAAGCGCATTGCAGAGATGCGGAGCGTCGCCCATAAATATGAGCCTGCCGCCGTCAGCCTTAAACTGTGTGAGACGCTCTATCGTTGTTGAACGGAGAGTTTCACAGCCGGGAACAATAACAGCATCATATTCCATTTTGCCGACTTTAAGCGGAGCTGAACCCTTTTCGCAAAGAACGGGAAGAAGCGACTCTGAAATAAAATTAAAGTCTATACTGCCTTTAAGAAGCCATTTTGTAAGATCCTCAAATCTTTCGTCAAGACTTTCACGCAGAATAGCGGATTTATCATTTGGTCCCCAGTGAAGCCAGAAGCTTTCAATTGGGTGAATAACCGCAACTTTAATAATCGGTCTGCCTCGTGTGAGGGCGGTGTTTACTCTTGAGAAGTGGTCTTCAACAAGATTATATTTCTTATACCACGGTGACTGATAGTGAATCGAGGCAGGGTAGTCACGCTTTGCCTCACCGCCCATAGCGTACCACGAAAGGTGCGGAACTCTGACTGTAACGCCCAAAGCCGCCTGCCAGTCGCCCTGATATTTATATGTTCTGAAATCGCAGTCCCAGCCCGTTACACCGTAAAGCTCAGAGAGCATTCCCTCATATCCGAACTGATGAACAGCAGACTGCGCCTGCTTCGCGGTCGTAAACTCGGCACGGTTGCACAGCATATCAATGCCCGGAATGTCAAAACCTCTGTAAGAACGCATTGCTTCGCCCAGCGCGGCGCACTGACTGTTGAGTGTAGGCTCCTCCATCATGTGACCTGTAAGGGCAAGGTTATTTTCCCTGCACCAGCCGCCCACAGTATCCGCGAAAGAACCCGCGAAAAGCTCGGCGATAAAATCATGATAGCGATATCTGTGGATTGACGGCGCAGAAGCGGGCAAATCCCAGAAAAGCTCGGGCAAAGTGTCAAAAATATCCGCACCGTATGCTTCTTTGTAAAGCTCCGGAACCTTGTCGGTCCACGGCATTGTTATATCCATTTCATCAAAGGAATTGTTGAGCACCTTTTTGCGTGTGAACTGCGGCTCGTCTGTGAAAATCGCGGGAACGATATTGTCGAACTCATCACCTACACGCTCCTTATAACGCTTGTGAGTGACCTCAATAAAACGCTCTATCGCTTCCTTTGAGAGTGTATCGGCGTATGCCTGACCGTTATACCAGTTGCTGTTGGTGCTTACTTCAAGCAATGCGTACCATTTTTTGCCCTGTACCTCATCGTTTTCACCGATGCGTTTGTAGCTTTTAAGATAACCTTCGCTGTCAAGAATCACATCGTAACAGGCAAGCAGCTTTCCTTTACCGCTTCTTGAGCCTTCGGCGCGTGAATCATCTGAATCATAGCCCTCAGCGTCTTTAAACGGAGTGAAAAGCAGGCTTCTCGCTCTGTATTTTTCATCGCAGGTAACGAGTCCACCCGCGGCACCCGACGGCCAGCGGTCCTCATCATAAAGCCACGCGAGCATTTTCTCGGATTTGGCTTTCTGAACGCAGTCATTAACAAGATCCATATAGCTGTCGCTGAGATACTGATTTTTAAGCCCCGTTCTGACGTGCATATGAAAGCCGCCCAGACCCATTTCTTTGAATATGTCTATCTGACGTTCAAGCTCCTCTTTTGTGAGATAACTGTTCCACGCCCAGAACGGAGTTCCTCTGTATTCGCTGGTGGGATTTCTGAAAAGCTCCTCGGGAAGGGAAGCATCGGTGTTCTTTTTATAAAGCATAATAATACCTCCGCGGAGCTTTTTATAAAATGAATTTGCTTATGTAGTCAACCGTGTATTTTACGCCTGCCTTGCCGCGCTCAGTGTCAAAACGCCACGCTCTTGAATGAGGTTCGATTGAAAGGCAGCCGTCATAGCCTTTTGAATAAAGAGCCGCAAAGATTGAACCCCATTTAAGGTCGTCCATACCCGCGGGCGGGTCGTCAACGCCGTTGCCGCCTGTGCGAACCGTGCCCTTGATGTGAACATGAGCGAAGCGGTCGCCCCAGTCTGAAATTTCACGCATATAGTTTCTGTCCGCGTTATAGCTGTGAGAAGCGTCGAATTTAATTTTTAAATCAGGCAGTTCACCGAGAACTACCTCCCACGCGTTCATATTATTGATGAAGTTGTTCCAGTCGCAGTTGTAAACGGCGATATTTGTGCCGGTACCTTTTGCCTTTTCGAGCATTCTGCCGAAAATCTCAATAGCGGCGGTGTAGTTTTTATAAAGAGAAACAGACTCGTCATAATTACAGCCGCATACGAATGTCGGACAGCCGCAGGAAATTGCGTCGTCAAGATTCTGAGAAACGATTGCAAATTCAGCTTCGTTAATCTTGCCGCCCTTGTTCATTTCGGCGTTCCAGCGGCCGAGTGAGCCGATATAAAGTCCCGCTTCCTTAGCGTCAGCGACATACTGAGCCATATTTTCCGTGCAGCGGATTGATTCCTCATCGTTGTTGTTGCACATTTCAATAAATGAAAGCCCCAGACTCTTTACATAAGCAAGAGATTCTTTTGTGGGGCAGTTGTTTATCATACCGAGTTTCATCATAATTTTACCTCCGGATTATTTGTTAAGGCATACCGCCTTTTAAGTAATTTTTGATTACTCGTGAATACTTTACCAAATTGTAACCGATTTTACAATATAATTTTGTGTTTTTTTGCGGAATAATTATAATCATTTGCCTGCTTATATAATAAAATTCGTCTTTTAAAAAGAATAAAAGAAAGAGCCTGTGGCGATTTTTGTTTCGTCACAGACCCTTAAAGGTTTATTTTTTATATTAATATCCTGATGCTGCTGTCTGAGCGTTGATATTCGCAACCTGCTTCGCGATTCTCTTCAAAACTTCTTTTTCAATGTAATCAGCACGGCGGGGACCTACACCTATTACATACTCACCGCCGTCAAGAAGCTCCTTGGAACTCTTTTCAAAGTCTTCACTCGCAAGGTTCGTGCGGATTGTGTTATCCTTTGAAGAACCGTCTTTGCTTACGAAATAAATTATATGATAACCGTAAGTTGTTTCAACTATATCGCAGTCGCCTTCTTTACGGGCTTTGTCGAAAATCCAGTCATTGAATTCTTTAATCATCTGACCGGGTGTAACATTTTCATAAAGACCGCCGTTGCTCTGTGAGCCGGTATCTTCCGTAAGGTCAACCGCGTAATCCGCGAAGCTGTCTTCATCAGCGTCGCCGGCTTTCCACTCAGCAAGAGTTTTTTCAGCTTTTGATTTTGCTTCTTTGATTTTATCGTCATCAAGAGGTTTGTTCTCATCGTCAACAGTCTTGAAGAGAATGTGACGAACAGAAACAGTATCAACATCGTGCTTGGGGCTGACCATAAGAGCTACGATGTAGCCGGTGGTCTTACCGTCTTCCTCTATTGTAATAAGTTTTTTATCGTTTGCCTTGGTGGAATCTTTAAACGCCCACTTCGCGAGGTCTTCGTTTACAGAAGAAAGATTTGATGCGCCTGTACCGGTTGTGTCTTCTTTCTTATATGATGAAAGAAGAGTTGACTGGTCAGCGTCATAGTCTGTGTTTTTAGCGTTAAGCTTTTTCGCGAAACTGATGAAGCTCTTTTCATCTTTAACAGCCGCATACATCTCGTTTGCATCGTCAGCCGCTTTCTTGTCAGCTTCTTTCTGACGTTTCGCGAGAGCGTCTTCATCTTCTCCTTCTTCCGCTGTAAGCGTTTCGAGGGTGAACTGATAGAAGCGGACATCAGTGAAAAGGTAACTGTCGGGATCCTTGTCGAAGATTTCTTTAACCTTGTCTTCTGAATATCCTTTTTTATATTCATCAATGAGGCTCTGAGAATATTTTCTTACAAGAGCTTCTTTTTCCATCTGCTTTTTAAGGAAAGAGGTGTTGATTCCGTTGCCGTACTGAACACGGAGATAAGCGTTTAAAGAATAACCCTTGTTTTCGTCTGAGTCACTGCGCTTGCCGTAGGAATCAGCGCTTTCGCGTAAATCGGCAAGAGTTTTTTCGATTTCGGCTTTGTCGGCCTTGTCAAGCTCAAGTCCTTTTTTCTTTGCTTCCTGATAGTAAGCGAGATACATCTGAGCCGCCTCAAGAGCTTTGTTGTGGAAATATTCAACCCATGAAACTTCATTTCCGTCGTCATCTGTTGTTTTTGTTTCCTGCTCATCTGGAGACAGAGAAACATCATAACCTGAACCGGACTGATAGCCGTAATACTTATACTGATACTCAGTGTTGTAGAACTCGTTATAAACTTTCAAGTAATAATATTTGTACTCCGCGAAAGAAATATGTTCATCCTTAACATAGCCCACCTGAGCCATTGACTGAAGAACACCGACATAGTTGAGTATTCCGGCTAAGCAGGAAATACCGATAACAGCGGCAAGCACAACAGCGATCACTTTTTTAACCGCTGAGCGAACCGCGGTTTTCTTTTCAATGTTTTTTGCGTTTTTCTTAGCGGCTTTTGCAAGACGCTCTTTGCGTTCCTTGCGGTACTGTTCCGCTTTGTTCTGATTATTATCAGCCATATTTTTTCATCCTTTTCCTATAGTCTTTGCTGAATTATACAGCATAACAGATACATTGTATACTATTTCATTCTTTTTTACAAGTACTTTTTAAAAATCTGTTGAAACAAATTTAAAATTTACAAATACGAAACATTACCGTTGACACAGATTTTTCTCAATGATAAAATAAATCATACGGATAATAAGAGAGATGATTGAAATGTATGATGAAAACGGGAATTTTTATAAGCCCGACAGAAGCTCATCAGCTTCACCGGATCATATTATGATAAGCTTCTGCGGCGACCCGAAAACGGAAATGTCGATTTCGTGGCGCACGGATATTTCAGCCGGTGACGGATACGTGCTTTACGGAGAAAAAGAAGAAGTCCTTAAAAAAGCCGACGCTGTATGCAGAATAATTGAAAGCGATATTGATATCAGCAGATTCAACACCGTATGCCTTAAAAATCTGAAACCGGGAACGGTATATTACTACACCTGCGGCGACGATAAAAACAGAAGCGCTGAATTTTCGTTCACTACACAGGAAGAAAACTGCGGCAGCTTTAAATTCATGGTTATATCTGACCAGCAGGTAGGTTTTCCGTGGGAAAAACCTGACTACTCGCCTGTAACGCGGATGCTCAAAAACGCGCTCAGGCGCGACCCTGATATCAGATTCATTCTTACCGCGGGTGACAACTGCGACGACGGACAGAACGAGCTTCAGTGGAACGGTATGTTTGAGGGCTTTAAGGGAGTTATAGAATCTGTTCCGTATATGATGACCACCGGCAATCACGACAACAGAGGATTTAAAGAATATCTGCCGTATCCTCCCCAGGGGAAATTTTACCTCGACCATGCGGATTTTTTTGATGAGCAGTTCAGATACGCTTATCCTCAGAACGGGCCGAAAGGATTTGAAACAGAAAACTATTCATTTGATTACGGCAATGCTCATTTCTGCGTAATGGGAATAAACGAACCTGCCGCTGTTTCCGACTGGGCGTATGATGATATAAAAAATTCAGATAAAACGTGGAAACTTGGCGCATATCACTTCCCGATTTACCCAGCTATCCCTGAGGGGCAGAATGATGACGGCTACCCGTGGCTGAGAAAGGCGATTGAATCCCTTGACGTGGTTTTTGAGGGACATGAACATTCTTTCGCGAGAACATTCCCAATTCGTGACGATGCCATGTTTGAGCGTCCGTCACAGGGAACGGTTCATTATCAGTGCGGCAACGGCTCTGGCGGACGTCACGCGAATGAACGTAAAATGTGGCACACCGCTTTTTATACTCAGGAAGAGGGCACGGCGGTTTACGCGCTTGTTGAGGTCAGCGGAGAAAAGCTTAAAATCACAACAATACTTGATGACGGGCGGGTTGCCGATGCCTTTGAAATAGATAAAGAAACAGACAGCATTTCACCTGCGTCGCTTCCGCCTGTTTATTACAGCACCAGAATGGCATACAAAGGCTCGATGCCTCATATATGCGCAAGAGGCACAAAATGCGAGCGGCGTGACGGCATATGGTTCGCGCCGTTCGCGGCACTGGCTCAGTATATCGGAGCGAAGGTTGAGAAATCTGAAAACACCGCCGTAATTGAGATGTTCGGCTTAAGAGCGGAGTTCAGACAGGGCAGCGGTTTCGCCGATGTAAACGGAGAGAAATCCAGTCTGGGCGCGGAGGTTTACCGTTCCGGAGGTCAGCTGATGATGCCCGCGCAGAAAGCGGGAGAAATTTTTGATATCAGATGCAGATATATTGAATACAACAATCTGCTTGATTTTGAAAGCGCACGCGAGGAATCCCCTCTTTCAAGACAGCCGTAATTTTATTCAAAACCGTTCACATTCGGTTTTTTATCCGTTTTTTTAATTTTAACATGAATATATTCCTGCATTATACATTTTTTATTGAATTTAGGTATTGTAATTTATATCTAAAGCATGTATAATATATGGGTCGTATGATGCGGAAGTAGTGTGTTATATACTGTATTTCCGCCAATATCCCTGTATATCAGGGTGGAGGAGAATGAACATGCTTGGGAAATATGTTCGTGTTAAAGTAACTCATCCCATCAACTCCCACAACGCGGAAGAAAATATTACCTATAACCTTAATTTCGGTCAGGTTGAAGGCAGCAAGCATTTTAACACCGCGGTTAAAGGTGCTTATATTATGGGTATAAGCCACCCCGTTCGCAGCTTTGATGGCAGAGTTATAGCGGTGCTGCGCTATAATGACAATAACACAGTCTGTATAGTAGTCGCACCTAAAAGCACAAGATTTATTAATATCGATATAATAGGAGCAATACAGTTTGCTCTTGAAAACAGAGATTATTCTATTGAATGTCTTTATGAACGCTCCTGCGGCGCGGTGGTTTTCAGGGAAATCGGCGGAATGACCCGTTTCCTTTTAATCAAAAACAAGCGCAGCGCACACTGGGGTTTTCCTAAAGGTCATGTGGAAATGGGCGAAACAGACCAGCAGACGGCATACAGAGAAGTGCTTGAGGAAACAGGCATACACATAAAATTTCTGCCCGGTTTTGTGACGAAATCGCAGTACAGCATTCAGGGCAAGGTTGAAAAAAGCGTCAACATTTACCTTGCCACAACCGATGATACAAACACCGTAATTCAGAAAGAAGAAATTGAGGATTATGTGTGGCTCGGATATGAAAAAGCAAAAAACCGTCTTAAATTTGAAAATGACCACGCAATACTCGATAAGGCAATTGAGTATATCGCGAAAAACAACGTGAAAGTTTGAGGATTGTTTATTATGGATTCATTAGCGCAGTCATTGGCGGCTCTCTGGGGCGGAAAAATGTCCGGTGAACTCATAGCTTTTGTTATTTCACTTTTCCCCGTTCTTGAGCTGAGAGGCGGTCTTATTGCCGCGACGTTTTTAGGAATACAATGGTGGAAAGCGTTTGCGTACTGTTTTATCGGCAATATGCTGCCGATACCGTTTATTCTTCTTTTCATAAGAAAGATTTTTGAGCTTATGAAAAAGTGGGGACCATTTAAAAAGTTAGTTGACAAGCTTGAACAGAAAGCGGACAAGCACAGAGATAAAATCGAAAAATACCGCTTATGGGGGCTGTTTATCCTTGTTGCCGTTCCTCTGCCGGGAACAGGAGCATGGACAGGCGCGCTTGTAGCGGCTCTTATGGATATAAGAATAAGATACGCTCTTCCCGTTATCGCCGCTGGCGTTATAGTGGCGGGCATTATCGTCGCGACATTGTCATACGGAGTTGCGGGACTTGTGGGATAAAGATTAAGGGGTTGCTTTGAAAACCGATCAGAGTGACCTGAAAAAGGTGCAAGAAAACGGCAGGTCTGTAAAAACAGACTTGCAAAACAAAAATATAATACAAGAGTTTAAGAAAAAAACATGGATTTCATTTTCAGTTTCCTGCGGTATTAATAACTGAATAATCATAACCACCCGTCAAACGGCAATGTCAAGAACGGTTAATTTCAAGTCCTCATTATATGTATATTATTTTTTCGTTAATGCGAATGTAGATGTTTATATCCTTACCATCGGCTGAATGTTGCTTCTTATATAACAAATTGTAAGTTTTCCTAGAGAGCAGACCAAACAAGAGCGGCATTTTCGTTCTTCACTTCTATACGAAAAATTGTTTTCCCGTCGCTCATACATAAATCAGCTCCGAGTTTACAATTTCCATTGCATGGTTACGGATATTATTCATTCTGCCAACACATTCCATCTGATTTTCAGCTTTGAGCCGTTCTGTAATACCTTCTGCTTTCGTCATATCCTTAACGAGCCGAGAAAACATATTATCCGCCTGTTCGTTAATATCTGCAAGATATGAGTGTAAAGTGTTATCCATAACCATAATTGAATGGCTTGAAAAATACCACGATAAAATCAATAAATTTAACTCTGTCGCTGAGGTTGAAGCGTTTAAGTTCGGTTTTCGGTTAGCAATCAGTTTACTGATAGAATCAATTAAATAGTTTAAAAGGCGAAGTTCAGGAAACGGTTTCGCTTTTTTATCATTTACTTTTCGGCAAGTTTTTGGTTATTTAATAAATTTGCCGAATAATGCGTTGAGAGATGAAAGTTAAAAATACGAACAGATGTGCTAAAATTATCCGTAAAAAATTCAAATGAAAGGTGAATTTTTATGGGAAATGTTTTCTTTTTCAACTGGGAAATTCCGCTTATGGAAATGTTCCAGTCTGTAAGCAACAGTGTTCTTACTGCCGCCGCAAAGGTTTTCACACTGTTTGGTGAAGAATACCTTATGGTTCTTGTTCTCGGTCTGCTGTATTGGTGTATCGACAAAAAATTAGGCCGAAGAGCTGCTCTTGCACTCTCGGGCACAATGATTTTCGTTACACTCATTAAAGGTGCTTTTCAAAGACGAAGACCTTATATGGACAACAAAAGCGTTAAATGTATTCGCGCGGCACATCCCGATGAAAATATTATGTCGCCTGCGGCACAGGGCTTTTCTATGCCGAGTCTTCACGCATCCATGTCTGTTTCCGTTTACGGCACACTCGCACACGAAACAAAAAAACGCCTCTTATCGCACTGGGTATTTTGTTTCCGCTCTTTATAGGTCTTTCACGGGTATACCTCGGTGTTCATTATCCCACAGATGTTTTGCTGGGCTGGGTTATCGGTTTGATTCTTGTGTTTGTTCTTAACGGTGCTGAACACAAATTCGGCTACAAAATCGGATTTTCTGCCATACTCATTATCGGTGCCGCAGGATTTTTCTTCTGCCGTGATGATGAATTTTTCTCATCTTACGGAATAGCGGTAGGTTTGCTTTTGGGCTTTATGTACGAAGAAAAATATGTAAACTTTGAGAAATCCGAAAAATGGTGGAGCTACATCGTACGTCCCGTTTTAGGAGTTCTGATTTTTGCGATTGTGAGCGTTATACTCAAAATACCGGTAAAAGCCATAAGTGCAGAATGGTTATCTTTCGCATTCAGACTTGTGAGATACGCCGTTTCAACATTTGTTATTATCGGGCTGTATCCGCATTTGTTCAAAAAGCTGAAAATATAACACTTCCACACGATAAAAAACGAACCGTAATCTCACGGAAAAAGTCAGATGCGGCAGCTGAAATGCGCCGCTATGATTAAAGCCTCGGTTTATCAGAAAAACGGTTTATCTTTTGCGGTTATTTTAACAGGATTTAACTTTTACTTACCATATAACAAGCAGCTTATATTGATATGATGGTGCCGGAATTTATATTTTACAATATATTTTCCGGTTCTTCTTTTGTTTTTTTAAAAATCAGTTGCATTTTTTTGAGTTTTTATGTTATATTGAATACGTTGATATGTCAGTCGCGCATCATCAGGCAAAAGCAGAAGGGAGTTATATTATGATTAAAGAAAAGGCACAGCGGTTTAAAGGAAAATTGACCGATAATCCTTCTTTCACTCTCAAAGAGCAGCTGGGATACGCCGGCGGTATCTTCGGAAACGCTATGGGGCAGGACAGCATTGATACGTATGATGACATTTTCATCAGGTCGTATCTGTTTGATGAAAAGCATTACGGCTTTATTACAATAATAGAAACTATAATAAAGATTTTCGGCTTTCTCACACCTCCTGTCGCAGGTGCCATTCTTGATACTCCTGCGAAGCCCGGCAAAAAAACGCCGACAAAAATTCTTTCAGGTGCGATGCCTGTTCCTTTTGCCGTCGCGTCACTGCTTCTTTTTATTGTTCCCTCATCAAATCAGAGCTTCAACTTCTGGTGGTTCCTCCTGATCAAGCTGATTTTTAAAACGGTTGATACTTTTTATGACCTTTCGCTTAATACCCTTTCGCTTCGCATGACGAATAACGCGGACGATCGTAAGAATTTTTACACAGTTGCCACTCTTGCGTCAGCTCTCGGCTCGATGCTTCCCGGCTGGGTTATTCCGATAGTTGTTGAAAAAAGTGAAAATCCATTGGTTCAGCAGAAGCTTTATTTTGTATGCGCGCTGATTTTCGGGGTACTCGGTCTGGCGGCAATGCTCGCGCCATATTTCACTCTTGAAGAAAAGCTTAAGGTTGTTAAAAAGCCTGAGAAGAGTACAATTATATGGGATAAGCAGACTGTCACGACGCTTTTCCACTGCCGTTCGTTTATTGTTCTTATCATTGCTACATTCTTCGAGCAGATAAGACAGCTTTCATATAAGCTCCTTAACTATATGTACAGAGATGTTTTCGGATTCTACGGAATGAAAGCGATTATTGATATTGTCAGCGGTGTTCTCAACTACGCGGGTCTCGGTGCTGTACCGTTCCTCGGAAAGAAATTCTCCGCGCGCACAATTTTAAGCGGAGGCTTTGCTTATACGGGAATTTTCTACGCGATTATGTCACTGTTCGCAATCAACTTCAAAACGGCTAAGGTTCGCAAATACAAGTGGTTTATCGGTATCATGATAGGTCTTGCGGGTATGCCCAACAACGCGATTTCGGCATCGAAAAAAATTATCGTCGGCGATGCCACTGACTATATGGAATGGTATTCTGAAAAGAATTTCGGAACTCCAATCCGCTCAGAGGGACTTGTCAGCGCGGCGCAGAGTATATTCAACAATGTGTTTGACCTTATCAGAACTACCTTTTATAATGTTGTGTTCCAGAAAATCGGATACAAGAGCGCGGTCAACGGTCAGACAATTGTTCAGTCAGCGGGAGCGCTTAAGGGAATTTTCCTTATGTTCACGCTTTGCGGATTTTTCGGCAATTTCCTTGCTTCAGGATCATATCTGTTTGATAACTACACAGGCAAAAAGAAAGAACGTATTCTTGCTGAGCTTGAAGAAATGAGAAATCCGGAGTATTTCATAAATCAAGTGTAAGTCTCCGGAATTGTATAAAACAGAGATAAAATTTACTTTTTCAATAATAATTCAAAAAATGTAAAAAAAGTGTTGACAAATGACTTGCCTTGTGTTAGAATGATCAAGTGTTGAGCGCTGGTGTAGCTCAGTTGGTAGAGCAGCTGATTTGTAATCAGCAGGTCGGGGGTTCGAGTCCGTCCACCAGCTCCATTTTAATATCTGGGAGAGTTCCCGAGCGGCCAAAGGGAACAGACTGTAAATCTGTCGTCAGTGACTTCGGTGGTTCGAATCCACCCTCTCCCACCAAGAACAAATTATCCGAACATTTTCCCGATTGGTAATGCGTTCGGATTTTTTGTTTATATTTGATTTCACACATTCGACAAACCTTCTGCTATTCGGTACAATGAAGCTACCAAATAACAGGAGGATTTTTATTTATGGAAAAGCATATTATTTATGAAAAAACAGGCATTGGTTACACTTTGCAGGGAGATTATTACATTCCCGATTTGACAGTACCGCCCGAAACGGACAACCGACATATTGGTGTATGGGGAATGAGGCACAGAGATTATCTTAAAAATCACCGCAAGGCAATTTATTCAATTATGCTGATGGATAACACTTTACACTCATACCTTGCAGATTTGAATGAACAGGCGGATAATATGTTTTCTCGGCTCGTTAAGGATATAGCGAAAGCTGAGGGCATCACCGAAAATCTTAAAGCAGAGAATCAGATGGAATGGGTTGGCAGAATGAACAACATCCGTAACCGTGCAATGGAGATTGTAAACTCGGAGCTGATATATGTATGAGCAACGGGAAAACCATTCGCATTAACGATAATAAACAATGAATCGAGTAGGAGGCTACCCATTAATTGAGTAGCCGACCTCTCACACCACCGTGCGTACCGTTCGGTACACGGCGGTTCAATCATAAATAGTGCATAGACTTGTATGCTTCGGATATGTGGCAGTTTTTCAAAATCTGTGTAAACTGCAAAGAATGGTATAAAAAACAAAGTGATAACAGGGTGTGTGAGCCGCAGGTCGGCTTACACGCCTTGTTTGCATCATAGCGGAAATATCGGGGCATGTCAAGGGCGGCTGATTTCTCAGCCGTACATTTTACCCTTTCCATGAGCCGGGATTTCTGCTATTCAGGCAGTCTGTCGGCGTTGTACACTTCCTATTGAGAATGTATTTCTCCCCAGTCTCTGCGCCTGCCTGTCCATTTTCTTGTAATATCAACCTGTGCCAGATAAAGCATTTTCAATAGACTGTCATCGTTCGGAAATACAGCCTTGCTCTTGGTTACTTTTCTCA
>JAZLLB010000199.1:0-4890 GCA_045597925.1 Acutalibacteraceae bacterium | reverse complement strand
AAAATGGCAAAAGTTCAGGTTAAACTTGTAAAGAGCTTAATCGGCAGCAAAAAGGATCAGATTGCCACCGCCCATGCACTTGGTCTTCATAAAATCGGTGATACTTCGGTTCAGCCCGAGAATCCCCAGACTTTAGGTAAGGTTAAAAAAATCGCTCACCTTATCGAAGTCACTGAAGCATAAGCAAGGAGGTGCGAAGTATGAAGTTGCACGAACTTTCACCGGCCGCAGGTTCAACAAAAGAACGCAAGCGTATCGGTAGAGGTCCCGCTTCCGGACAGGGTAAAACCGCCGGTAAAGGTCATAAGGGTCAGCTGGCCCGTGCAGGCAGAGGTATGAGAGCCGGTTTTGAAGGCGGTCAGATGCCTTTGCAGAGAAGACTCCCAAAGAGAGGCTTCAACAACATTTTCCGCAAGGTAGTAGTTGCTGTTAATGTTTCAGACCTTGAAGCTAAGTTTGAGAACGGCGCGGTTGTTGACGCTGAAGCTCTTAAAGCCGCAGGTCTTGTTAAAAATTACTTTGACGCAGTTAAGGTGCTTGGTAACGGAACACTTACAAAGGCTCTTAATGTTAAAGTTAACGCTTATTCTGAGTCCGCTAAACAGAAAATCGAGGCGGCAGGCGGAAAGGCTGAGGTGATTTGACATGTTTAAAACATTTGTTAATGCATGGAAAATCCCCGAACTCAGAAAGAAAATGCTTTTCACAGCACTTATTCTTTTCATATTCCGTGTAGGTGCTGCAATTCCCGTTCCTTTTATTAACGTAGGTGAGGGCGGAATCTTCGATTTCGCAAATGACGCTTCCGTTCAGGGAACATTCATGGAATATCTTACAATGATGACAGGTGACGCTTTTAACTACGGTACTGTTTTCGCGATGTCGATTACCCCCTACATTAACAGCTCCATCATCATGCAGCTGCTCACAGTTGCGATTCCCGCTCTTGAAAGACTTTCAAAAGACGGCGAAGAAGGACGCAAAAAGATTGCTTCTATCACAAGATTTGTAACAGTTGCTCTCGGTCTTCTCCAGAGTACAGCTTACTATTTCTACCTCAGAGGCAACGGATATCTTCTGAATGACGTTAACGGCGTTGAGTTTAAAGGTTTTGCGGCTGTTCTTCAGGCACTTGTTATTATTGCTGTTCTCACAGCCGGTACCGCACTTATCATGTGGCTTGGTGAGCAGATTAATGCAAACGGTATAGGAAACGGTATTTCTCTTATCCTTTTCGCAGGTATCGTATCCCGTATTCCTACACTCATTACTCAGTTCTATTCACCCAACGGCGGTTATATTTCAAGAGGCGGCGTTTACGCGGTTCTCACAATTATTGTAACAATTATCCTCTTCCTTATGATGGCTTACATTGTATGGATGGACAATGCTGAACGCAGAATTCCTGTTCAGTACGCAAAGAGAGTTGTCGGCCGTAAGATGTACGGCGGTCAGAACACACATATTCCGATTAAGGTTAATATGTCAGGCGTTATGCCCATCATCTTTGCTTCATCAATCCTTTCACTTCCTCCCACGATTAACCTTTTCGTTAACGCAAAGGAAGGCACAGGACTTTACACATTCTTCAGCATTTTCACAAGCGCCCACTGGGCATACGGAATTATGTATTTCGTTCTTATTATCGCGTTTGCTTACTTCTATGCAAGCATTCAGTATAATCCCATTGAAATGGGCAACAACATCCGTAAAAACGGCGGTGCTATTATGGGCATCCGTCCCGGTAAACCGACTTCTGATTATATCGCGAGTATTCTGTCAAGAATTACATTGCTTGGCGCACTTCTTCTCAGCGTTGTGGCTCTTTTCCCGATTCTGTTCCAGCAGATTACGAAGGCTTGCCAATACGAAATGGCTGTTTCACTCGGCGGTACTTCAATCATCATCCTTGTAGGTGTTGCTCTTGAAACCGTTAAACAGCTTGAATCACAGATGATGATGCGTCATTACAAGGGCTTCCTTGATTAATTCAGGAGGAAAGATTATGAACTTAATTCTTTTAGGCGCACCGGGTGCAGGAAAAGGAACGCAGGCGGAGGTTATCTGCAACAAGCTTTCCATTCCTGCTATCTCAACAGGCAACATTATCCGTGAAGCTCTTTCAAAGGGTACGGAAATGGGTATTAAAGCAAAGTCTTTTATTGATGCCGGCCAGCTCGTTCCCGACGAGGTTGTAATCGGTATCATCAAAGAAAGACTTGCAAAGGATGACTGCAAAAACGGTTTCATCCTTGATGGTTTTCCCCGCACAATTCCTCAGGCGGAGGCGCTCGATGCAATGGGCATTGTCATAGACAAGGTTATTGATATCGAGGTTCCCGATGAGAAAATCGTAGCAAGAATGTCAGGCAGACGCGTATGCGGCTCCTGCGGAGCTTCTTATCATCTTGAATATAAGAAGCCCGAAAAAGAAGGCATCTGCAACGTATGCGGCGGCGCTCTTATTCAGCGTAAGGACGACCATCCCGATACAGTACTTGACAGACTCAAGGTTTATCATGAACAGACTGAGCCTCTCAAGGATTACTACCAGAAAGCCGGAACGCTTAAGGTAGTTGAAGGCCAGGAGGAGGTTGCCGACCCAACGGCGCTTACTCTTAAGGCACTGGAGGATTAAGCATGATAGTGCTCAAGACAAATCGAGAATTAGCGCTGATGAAAGAAGCATGCGCTATATCGGCTGGAGCATTAAAAATAGCGGGGGAAGCGGTTGAACCCGGTGTCACGACCGCCGAAATCGACAAGCTTGCCTACGATTACATTAAGAGTCAGGGTGCGGAACCCAACTTCCTTAATTACGCAGGTTATCCCGCTACCGCATGCATTTCCATAAATGATGAGGTTATTCACGGAATTCCCGGAAACAGAGTCATCAAGGCGGGCGATATCGTCAGCATTGATTTGGGAGCCAGAATCCACGGATTTAACGGCGACAACGCTGCTACTTTCGCTGCGGGGGACATTTCTCCCGAGGCGAAGCGGCTGTGCGACGCAACCAGAGAGAGCCTTTATGAGGGCACCGCGAAGGCTGTCGCAGGCGGCAGAGTCGGCGATATAGGCGCGGCGATAGCTTCCTACTGTGAGAAAAGAGGCTACTCCGTTGTCCGCGATTATGTGGGACACGGCGTAGGCAGGGAACTCCATGAAGACCCAAGTGTACCGAATTTCGGCACTCCCGGCAGAGGCGTGCGGCTGTTACCGGGCATGACAATTGCCATTGAACCCATGATTAATATGGGCAAGCCCGGAGTTAAGCAGTTATCTGACGGTTGGACGGTAAAAACCAAAGACGGTTCACTGTCTGCACACTTCGAACATACGGTGGCAATTACACCCGACGGTCCGAAGATTATGACCCTGATATGAGGAGGAAAAAGCAATGTCAAAGCAAGATATGCTTGAGCTTGAAGGTGTAGTAATTGAGGCACTGCCCAATGCTACATTTCAGGTAGAGCTGGAAAACGGACACAGAATTTTAGCCCACATCTCCGGCAAGCTTCGTATGAACTATATACGCATTCTTCCCGGTGATAAGGTAACGGTTGAGGTTTCACCTTATGACCTTACAAGAGGGCGCATCACATGGCGTTCAAAATAATAACGCAAAATAACCGTAAACATATTAACAGGCTAATTTTTAAGGAGGGCATTCAATATGAAAGTCAGACCTTCTGTAAAGAAAATTTGCGAGAAGTGCAAGATTATTAAGCGCAAGGGAAAAGTAATGGTTATCTGTGAAAATCCCAAGCACAAACAGCGCCAGGGTTAATCCGGCGCAAACCATTCAATGGAGGTGCAACTGACAAATGGCGCGTATTTCAGGTGTCGACCTGCCCAGAGAAAAAAGAGTTGAAATCGCTCTTACTTACATCTACGGCATAGGTCGCAAAACAGCAAGCGACATTATCGCAGCTACCGGTGTAAATCCTGACATCAGAGTTAAGGATTTGACCGAAGAAGACGTATCAAAACTGCGTGAGTACATCGACCACAACGTAAAAGTGGAAGGTGACCTTCGCAGAGAGACAGCTTTCGATATCAAGAGACTTATCGAAATCGGTTGTTATCGCGGTGTTCGTCACCGTAAAGGACTGCCCGTAAGAGGACAGCGTTCGAAGACAAACGCCCGCACACGCAAGGGTCCCAAGAAGACTATTGCGAATAAGAAGAAATAAGGAGGTAGAATTATGGCACCTAAGGGTTCCGCTAAAAAAGGCACTGCTACCCGCAGACGCCGTGAGCGTAAAAACATAGAGCGCGGAGCAGCTCATATTCAATCCACCTTCAACAACACAATTGTTACTATTACCGACACTCAGGGCAACGCGGTTTCATGGGCAAGCGCCGGTGAAATGGGCTTCAGAGGCTCTAAGAAGTCAACTCCCTTCGCAGCGCAGACAGCTGCTGAAGTTGCAGCAAAAGCTGCTATTGAGCACGGTATGAAAACAGTTGAGGTTTACGTAAAAGGCCCCGGCCAGGGACGTGAAGCTGCTATCAGAGCTTTACAGACAGCAGGTCTGGATGTAACAATGATTAAAGACGTTACTCCCATTCCCCACAACGGCTGTCGTCCGCCTAAGAGAAGACGCGTATAAACCTATAATTTCAGGAGGTGTAACTACATGGCAAGATATACCGGTGCGGTATGTAAATTGTGCCGCCGCGAGGGCAAAAAGCTCTTTTTAAAGGGTGAGAGATGCTATTCACAGAAATGTGCTTTTGAGCGTCGTTCATATGCTCCCGGTCAGCATGGTCAGAGCCGCAAAAAGACTTCAGAATACGGTTTGCAGCTTCGTGCAAAACAGCAGGCAAGACGCTACTACGGTATTAACGAAAGTCAGTTCCACAAATATTTTCTTATGGCTGAGC
>JAZLLB010000198.1:0-2556 GCA_045597925.1 Acutalibacteraceae bacterium | reverse complement strand
GGGGATTAAAATTGTTCAGAGAAATAAACATCAAAGATTTAAAAGAAAGTCCGGTTGTGCTTTTTGACTCACGCTGGGGACTTCTCAGTGCCGGGGACAAAAGAGCATACAATATGATGACAATATCGTGGGGTATGCTCGGTGAGCTTTGGAATAAGGACGTATGCACCGTCTTTGTCAGACCTCAGCGTTACACCTATGAATTCACCGAAAAAGGCGAATATTTCACCGTCAGCTTTTTCACGGAAAAAATGAAAAAAGCCCTGTCACTCTGCGGCACAAAAAGCGGCAGAGATATTGACAAGGCAAAAAAAGCGGGGCTTACTCCCTGCTTTGAGGGAAAATATATCGCATACGAAGAAGCGGATATAGTAATCTGCTGCAAAAAGCTGTATGCGCAGAGACTTGATGAAAGCTGCTTTCTTGATAAAAAAATTGATAAGGAAAACTATGCCGCAAAAGATTACCATATGGTTTATGTCTGCGAAATCGAAAAAGTGCTGGTAAAGGCATAAAACAGCGATGCACCCGTTCACTGAGAATGTGTGCATCGCTTTATTTTATTGTGCCTGATTTTCCGCCGTTCTTATTGCACGCTTTATCATAAAATCAACATTGTCATTAGCATTTATAACGGTCAACTTAATATTAGGATTCCTTTTTTGCCACAGAACAAAAAGCTCATGTGCAAATGCCTGACCTATATCATCAACATCTCTGAAATCGAGCGTAACTTCTTTGAAGCTTTTTATCATTTCACAGAGTCGTCTTGCCTCCGAACGTGATACCGGAAATCCGCTTGGGAACATATGCACCATAGGTATCTGTGTTCTGAAAAAACCTTCCTCCGTATCGGAAAACATATCAAAAACCTTTCTGAGTTTTTTCCTGCTGTTATTTTCAAGGCTCATAATAACACAGGTTCCTCCCGAAAAACAGTCGTCGGGTTTCATTTTCGATGAAAAACTGTCCCTGAAAAAGTAATGTCCGTCTGAGGCAATGAAAAAATTATCCATTACAAGAGAGGTGAAAAATATTCCCTCTCCCGAGTGGTTTTCTTTTGCGGTGGTGAATTTTCCGGCAAGAAGAAGGGACGCACACTCTTCAAGAGTAATTTCCTCATTCTTTTCACTCTTCATAAAATTCTGAATATTTTTGAATATTCCTATACCGTTATCGTCAATGAGAATCCGGGTATTCAGGGCATTCTTAGTTATTTTCACATAGACGCTTTCGGCTTTTGAATGTTCAAGAACATTGTTCATCATTTCACAGAAAGCATATCTCCATATTGTCAGTGCTTCTTTTCCTACCTCTTTCAGAACAGGCTCTATATCCCTGTCGAAAATTCTGTCCTCCGACATACCAGGCGTTATATCGTACTTAAAATAAAAGGGGTTCCTAACGAGCTTGTATGAAAAGCCGGGTTTATTCTTCACTATAACCCCGTCCTGCTCTAACTCTTTTACATAGTTATAAACAGTTGACTTTGACACCTCAAAACTCTGAACTGCTTTTTCAACATATTTCTTATCCTCTGATTCGATATGTTCAAGTATATATCTGATGATTTTTTGCTTTTTATCGTTCAACCCAATTCATCCTTTCAAATATTTTGCCTCGTTCTATTCAGATTATACAGTAATTTTTCCACTTTTGTCAATATTTTTTCCAAATAACAGGCAAATGTCTCCAAAGCTGAAAATCAATCATAAATTTCTGTTTTTGTCGTAAAAGTTCCTATTGGGAAAATGCTACATCTTTTATAAAAATTTAACAAAATCGCTGATTTATTCATTCAATATTTATTGATATCCTATATAATTTATGTCATTATAAGCTTACGATGCGGTTTCGCGCAAATATTTCTTGTTTGGGGGATTTTTCATGTTACCTGATGCAGGTGAAAACAATGTATTTGAATATTTAAAGGTATGCACCGGCATATACGATGACGTACATATGATGCAGCATTTCGGAGTCAGATATTTACGCTCCGAGGTGTTCGCCGATATTGATGCCCTTTCCGGCTACTTCCAGAAAGAGCTCGGCTTAAAGCGCGGCGATGTATACACCGTATTTATGCCGACGTGTATGGAATGCGTTATGGCGTTCTATGCACTTAATCAGATTGGCGTAATAGCCAATCTCGTTCATCCGCTTATGTCGGCTGAATTTCTGAAGGAGACACTTGAAAATGTCAACTCAAAGGGCGTTATGATTTTGGATATTCTCTTTCTCAAAAACGCAAAGCACGCAAAGGAATATGTTGACGTGATAAACGCAAGCCGTCTTCCGTGTCTTGTGTGCAGTCCTTCATATTACTCAAAGGGAATAAAGAAATTCGGCTCTTCTCTCGGTGAAAAAATAACCGAAAAGAAATTCCTCAATTTGAGAAACGGAACCTATTATAAAGATGCAATAAAGAGGTATAAAACCTGTGAACCGCTTGTCAATAACTGTGATGACATAGCCGTTTATCTCAACGGCGGCGGCACAACGGGAAAGAGCAAGACGATAAAGCTCACAGCAAGAGCGATAAACGAAATAGTGGCG
>JAZLLB010000197.1:0-3722 GCA_045597925.1 Acutalibacteraceae bacterium | reverse complement strand
GAGTGGCTATGTATTATTCATATATAAAGCTGGGCTTTGTTGCATTACTTCCGGTTATATTTTCAGTGGTAATTTATCTTATTGATAAAAAAACATCGGCAAAAAAAATACCTTACAAATATAAACAGCTGATAATCGGTAGCGTTTTCGGTCTGCTGGCGGTTGCCGGAACCGAATTCGGTATTCCCATTAACGGGGCGCAGATGAACTGCCGTGATGCCGCTGTGCTTTCCGCGGGTCTGTTTTTCGGTGCACCCGCGGGCATTGTTGCGGGCATTATAGGCGGAATTGAACGCTGGATTGCTGTTTATCACGGAATCAGTTCCTTTACCAGAATCGCATGCAGCGTTTCCACAATTCTCGCCGGTATATATTCGGCTCTGCTGAGAAAATTCATGTTTGAAAATAAAAAGCCGGGTACTCTTATTTCGCTTGCTATCGGCGTTGTTATGGAAGTTTTCCATATGACTATGGTATTCCTGACAAATATGGCAACACCGAATGAAGCGATGGAAATTGTTAAGAAATGCTCATCTTTTATGATTCCCGCGAACGGTATTTCGGTTATGCTTGCGGCGCTGTTTCTTGCCGTTGTTTCAAAAGATGCCGCGAATCAGAAAAACAGCAAGACCCGTATATCTCAGACAATTCAGCGCTGGCTTCTTATCACGGTTGTTTTCGCTTTTGTTGTAACATCTGTTTTTGTTTTCAAATTTCAGGATAAAGTCGCAGATACCCAGGCGGACAGTCTGCTTTCACTTGCCGCAGATGAGATAACGGCGGATATTATTGACGCTTCTGATGAAAACCTTCTCAGCCTGACTTACCAGGTGGAAAAAGATGTTAACAGCTTAAGTTATAATTTTAAGGAAGTTGCCGAAAAATACAATGTTGCCGAAATAAGCCTGATAAATAAAAACGGTTTCATCTTTAAAAGCAATATAGATGCCTATAAGGGCTTTGATATGTCATCGGACGAACAGTCAAAAGAATTTCTTGTACTCCTTGGAAACGAGAAAGAATATGTTCAGGGCTACGGACCGATAACATCTGACCCCTCAATAATGAGAAAATACGCCGGAATCAAAACGGATTACGGATTCTTACAGGTAGGATACGGCGCGGAAGCCTTCCAGGAAGATATTGATAAAGAGGTTGTGGGCATCACAAAAAACCGTCACGTAGGTCAGAACGGTTACGTTATGATTCTTGACGGCAATCTGAATATTATCAGTGCTCCCGTTGATATGAAGCAGAAAAATCTTGTTCAGGCGGCTGACAGAGTTGAAATTCCCGACCCGGAAACAACTTTTTCAATGAGTATTAACGGCACGGACTGCCGCTGCCGATATACTCTGGCGGAGGGATATTATATTTTCTCCGTTCTTCCTGAGGCGGAAGCTGTTCAGATGAGAAATATCGCGGTATATGTAAACACTTTCATGGAAATTCTTGTTTTCGCTCTTTTGTTTGCGCTTGTTTATCTTCTTATCAAAAAAGTCGTTGTTAATCAGATAAAATCAATCAACGATTCGCTGGCGAAAATTACAGGCGGTGACCTCAATGAAGTGGTAAATGTCCGCACTAATGAGGAATTTGCTTCACTTTCCGATGATATCAACTCAACTGTTGACACTCTGAAAAAATATATTGCCGAGGCTTCCGCAAGAATTGACGCGGAGCTTGAATTCGCAAAAAATATTCAGGCGTCGGCTCTTCCGAACGTACACTCAACGTTTACTCAGCGGAGGGATTTTGATATTTTCGCGAGTATGAATCCCGCAAAAGAGGTCGGCGGCGATTTTTATGATGTTTATATCACCGAAAGCGACACTCTTAATTTCCTGATTGCCGATGTTTCTGGTAAAGGAATTCCGGCGGCTATGTTTATGATGAGGGCTATGACTGAGCTTAAAAGCCTTACTGAAGCAGGTCAGCCGATAAACGATGTATTCACACACGGAAACGAGGCTTTGTGCGCAGGAAATGACGCGGGAATGTTTGTTACCGCATGGCAGGGCGGAGTTGACCTTACAACAGGAACTGTCAGATTCGCGAACGCCGGGCATAATCCGCCTCTTGTCAAGCACGGCAACGGCAGATTTGAATACCTGAGAGCGAGAGCGGGCTTTGTACTTGCGGGAATGGACGGCGTCAGATACAAGATGCAGGAATTTCAGCTTGACCCGGGCGATATTATATATCTTTACACTGACGGAGTTACGGAAGCTACCAATGCCGAAAATGAGCTTTACGGCGAAGAAAGACTTCTTGAAGCTTTGAATTCACGTGAATTTGAGAATATGGAGCAGCTGTGCAGGTATATCAAGTCTGAGGTTGACACTTTTGTAGGCAAAGCTCCGCAGTTTGATGATATTACTATGGTTGCGCTGAAATATATAGGAATTCCGTCAATAAGCTTTGAAGAAGCGGAAATCAAGGATATCAATGAAATTACCGCGTTCATAGAAGCGGAGCTTGAAAAACTTGAATGTCCTATGAAGGCAGTGATGCAGATTAATGTCGCGGTCGACGAGCTGTTCAGCAATATTGTCCGCTACGGATACCCGGATGAAAAAGGCCCGGTTACTGTTAAATTTATTTCTAATGATGACCCGAAAGTTGTTTATATTCGTTTTGAGGATGAAGGAATACCGTATAATCCTCTTACAAAAGACGACCCTGATATTACGCTTTCGGCAGATGAACGTTCAATAGGCGGTCTCGGAATATTTGTTGTTAAGAAGACTATGGACGATGTAAAATATAAATATGAAAACGGCAAAAATATTCTGACTATTAAAAAATTGATTTAATACGCCTTATTCAGAAAAATATATCTTTTTTGTTGATGTATTGATATATTTTATCAAAGGTGTGATTTTATGAAAAAGCTTTATCTTATAGGTGACTCAATCCGCATGGGCTACTGCGAATATGTAAAGGCTGCTTTGAGCGATAAAGCGGAAGTGCTCTGGCATGACGGAAACGCCAGATTTGCTGAGTATTTACTGTATTCCATCGGCGACTGGGAGCATCAAAACAGGGTAGGTAAAGATACAGCCTGCGTTCACTGGAACACAGGTCTTCACGATGTTATCCGCTCAGCGGGGGAGGAGCCGATTACTCCGCCTGAAATTTACGGATATTATATTGACAGAATCTGTAAAAGACTTAAAAATTATTATCCGGAGGCTGAGATAATATTTGCCACGACAACTCCTGTTCAGGAGGAGCTGTATGATTACTGGTTCGCGAGAAAAAATTCGGATATTGACGCAATAAACCGGAAAGCTCTTGAGGTTGTCGAAAAATACGGCATGAGGGTCAACGACCTTAACGCGTTGCTTAAAAATCAGCCTGAAGAAATTTTCTCGGATAAAACACATTTTAACACGCCGGTGGCGAGGGAGATTATCACGAAGGCAGTGCTGAAATCTGTATGTCCCGCACTGGGTGTTGATTTTAACACTCTTGCAATGCCGGATTTTACAAAAGAAATAATATCTGACAGGGAAATTCTGGCATAAAATGTATCATTTACACATTGTTATTCCGGCTGTCCGCTTTTGTTTTACTCTTTTTGTATGTGCTAAAATGATATGACCCAATAAAAAAGAGAAGTAACTTTCAAATATGGTATAATGAATTCACCACAAACCATTATCCAAGAAAGAAGTACTTCTCATGAATATAATAACACAAGAAGCAAGAAAAAAGCA
>JAZLLB010000196.1:0-4782 GCA_045597925.1 Acutalibacteraceae bacterium | reverse complement strand
GTTAAATCAGCATTAATACATTTATATCATAACACATTTTTTTGTTTTGTCAACATATTTTTAAAAAAAGCTCAATATGTCTCCGATAATTGTATTTGATATCAGAAAACCCTCCGGAGTCAGACTGAATCCGGTACCGCTTTCTTCGGCGAAACCGTTTTTTTTGTAAGAGCTTACTTTTTCTTTTACCGCTTCAATTTTATCCGCTGAACCGAGGCTTATAATTTCACTGTAGGATACGCCTTTCTTCAGTCTCAGACCGAGCATAATATATTCCCCGACACCGCCGCCTGTTCCGTCAGGTAAAGGCTGCCCTCCGTTAAGAAAATATTCAGTATCACGCGGATAATAAAATCTTTTACCGCCCATAAATGAATGAGCGGCAGGACCTATGCCTAAATAATCTTCCCCTGTCCAGTATTTCAGATTATGACGGCTCTCAAAACCTTTACGGGCAAAATTTGAAATTTCATACTGATAAAAGCCTTCGCTTTCAAGGAATGAAACCATTCTGAGATACGCGTCAGCTGTAAAATCGTCATCAGGCAGATTAAGTTTTTCACTGTTTTTATAAAAAAAAGTATTTTCCTCCAGCTTGAGCATATACGCACTGATATGCGCCGCACCGGAAGAGACACAAAAATCAAGCGTTTCTTCAAGGGTTTTTTCGGTCTGATTCGGAATTCCTATCATTACATCAAGAGAAATATTATTTATCCCTGCGTCTTTCGCATCGGCGATACATTTTTCCGCCTCTCTGACTCCGGCGATTCTTCCGAGAGAACGTCGCTCGGTATCTACAGCGGACTGAAGCCCGAGAGAAATCCTGTTGACACCTGAGTGCGAAATTTCTCTGAAAAAATTATCTTCAATGCATGACGGATTGCACTCAACCGTAACCTCCTCAAAATCGCCGAAGACCTTTGCCGCTGTGACAATTCTGTTTATATTTCCAGCACCTGCAAGTGACGGTGTTCCTCCGCCTATATAAAGGGTGTCTGCCGAGATTTCATATTTTTTTCTCTGCTTTGTGATAATTTCCGTCAACACGTCAGTATACGCCTGTACGCTTCCGCCGTGCATTTTTTCCGAATAAAAATCACAGTACGGACACTTGCTTCTGCAAAACGGAATGTGTATATAAATCCCCGCCTTACCCACCGTATCACCTCTTTATTTTATCTGATTGGATTTGAATACATCTGAAACCTCATGAATAGAAATAAAAGCTCCGCTGTCAATCGTGTGAACAAGTTCTCTCATCTGAGTAACCTGAAAACGGTTGACAACAAAATAAATCACTGATTTTTTCTCGCCAGAATACCCGCCGACCGCTTCGACCTTGGTCATTCCTTCCTCAAACTTTTCACAAAGAGCCTTGCAGACAGCGTCTGATTCCGAGGTGACAATCATTGCGCATTTTGCGGTATCAACACCGTCAACAATATAGTCCATAATTTTAAGCGCAACAAAATATGTAACAATCGAATATAGTGGCAGAATCCAGCTTCTCAGCGCAATTCCGCAGCAGATATAAAGAACAACATTATACATCATATTAAACGTGCCGACGCTCAGTCCCAGTTTTTTTGCGAATATAACAGACATAACCTCCACGCCGTCTATTGCTCCGCCGTATCTTATGGCAATACCTACACCGAGACCTGCAATCGCTCCGCCGAATATCGCGCAGAGCAGAAGATCTTTTCCTGCGAACGGGGAAGAAGCTTCAACATTTACAGGGATAACATCGGTTATAAGCCATGCGGAAAGAGAATAAATTCCGACTGTATATATTCCGTAAACAGTGAATGTAAAGCCCTGCTTTTTTAATCCGAAAAGAAACAGCGGTACATTAAGAACAATAATAAACACAGAAAGCGATAATTCGCTGGGAGTAATCTGAGACAGAAGCATTGCGGTGCCGGAAATTCCGCTGTCATAAAGCTTAACGGGCATAAGAAAAACGGTAACGCCGAATGCGTTTATTACACCGGCAAGCGTCAGAAGCAGAAAATTTTTCAGATGTAATGTTTTCAGATTTTCTTTCAGCTTTTTCAATCTGTCACCCCATTAAAACAAGCACTTCTGAAAACCGGAGATTCTCAAAAGTGCTTTGAATATTATTTTAAAGTACTATCAGTCAGCTGATTCTGTAACATTCGTCATATCAGCCTGAGCATTGAGTGCCTTAGCCGTCTGACTGCGGCGTTCGGCAAGTTCCGCATACATTCTCTTTCTTGTTTTATCGTCAATGTTATAGAAGAACTTGGGAATCATGCCGATAAGTCCGCAAAGAGCGGGAACAAGAGTTGTTGTTGTGAAGAGAAGGTACTCAACCTTCGCTGTCTGCTGACCGGGTTTAAGACCCTGCCTGTAGCCGATGAGCTGAAGAAGAGCTGTATTGAGCACTCTGCCGAAGCTTCCGATAATCTTGCTGGCAAGACCTTTGACAACGCCGGTAATTCCCTCTGTACGGTATCCGTATTTCCATTCACCGTAGTCGATAACCTCATTACCGATTTCGGTGGGAATAACCTTACGCAGAGCATAAACAGCATTCCAGATTGTTTCGCGGAACATAAACGCGGCAATCATTACCCATTTCTTGCTGTAATTCTTGTTGATTGAGCCGAAGAGGTAAACGAGAACCAAGAGAATATTTCCCCAGTGGTCGCCGAAAATCCAGAGAGCTTTGGTTGAGAATTTCTCGCGCAGCTTTGTAACATAAGCATAGCTTGCGTATGTAACGAACATTCCGGGAATACCGACAACAAGCTCCGCCGAGCTGAAATTCAAAACGTTGATATAGTAAAGGCTGATGCTGGTACCGACACTCGAGAATGATGAAAGCATATCGGAAATCGCAAGAAGCATAAGCGGTCTTGATCTGAAAATAGAAGTAATAGTATCTTTATACTCAGGCTTCTCAACAGCCTGGAGAACTCTCTCTTTAAATACAACCGCGAAATAGAAGCCCAGCGCACTGGAAGCCGCCGCTGTCGCAACACCCATTATTACGAAGAGCGATGTCATCTTAATCTTCATAACGCCGTTATTAACAAGGTCTATAAAGATTGTGATTGCCTGCTTGGGAAGATTCTCAACAAGGCTGGAAATAAGGTTTGCCTGATTTATAAGACGGGTTCTGTCAAGCGTATCCGGTGTGATAGTTGCGAGAATACCTGTCTTGGCAATATTATAAAGCGATGTTACAAGATTCGAGACCATCTGCAAGACAAAATATGTAACAATTTTCGGCATATAAGCCGCCGCCGCATTCGGGAAGAACATGGGCATCGCCCAGAAGAAAATTCCCAGAACTGCGCCGGGACCCGCGTATAAAATAAGGTAGGGTTTGAATTTGCCGAATCTTGTGTTCGTTCTGTCAACAAGCGCGGCAAGGAAAAGGTCATTGATAATATCCCACACACCGACGACGGCACTTACGATGGTCTGCCATCTGAGTGCAACAACAAGAACGTCGGTAAGGAAATAATCCTGTTTACCTGAAAGAGTAAGCGACTGAGCTATATCGTAAAGAACATAAGCGGTCGTTTCGCGTGAGCCGACATATCGTCTGTTTTTCGGCATTTCGCGGCCGGCTTTTTCTTCTTCCACTTCAGCCGTTTTTTCCTTTTTGGCCATATTATTCCTCCTTGATTAAGAGTTGTGACGCCGCTATACAGCAGTACTGATTAATTATAGCACATCATTATATGCTTTTGCAACATTTTATTTTATTTTTTTCAAAAAAGCGCAAAAATCTATTCATCAAGTTTAAGAACAGCCATAAACGCCTCCTGCGGAACCTCAACAGTGCCGAAATGGCGCATACGCTTTTTACCTTCCTTCTGCTTTTCAAGAAGTTTTTTCTTTCTTGTGATATCGCCGCCGTAGCACTTCGCGAGAACATCTTTACGCATCGCCTTAACGGTTTCACGGGCGATAATTTTCCCTCCGATGCCAATCTGAATCGGAATTTCAAACATCTGACGCGGAATATTTTCTTTGAGCTTTTCCGCGATTTTTCTCGCTTTGGAATACGCTTTTTCGGAATGTATAATAAATGAAAGCGCGTCAATTGTTTCACCGTTGAGAAGGACATCCAATTTTACGAGATCCGAACGCTGATAATCCGCTATTTCATAGTCAAACGAGGCATAACCCTTGGTTCTTGATTTCAGGACATCGAAGAAGTCATAAATTATTTCATTCAGCGGAAGGCTGTAGCTTATATCAACACGCTCCGGAGTGATGTAATCCATAGTTTTAAATACACCGCGCCTGTCCTGACACAGCTCCATGATTGCGCCGACATACTCCTGCGGCGAATAAATATGAGCGTTTACAACGGGCTCCTCGCTGTATTCGATAAGAGCCGGGTCGGGATAATGAGTCGGATTGTCAATTTCAACGCAGCTGCCGTCATGCAGATGAATTTTATATACAACGCTGGGAATTGTGGTAACAAGGTCAAGATTGTATTCTCTTTCAAGCCGTTCCTGAATTATTTCGAGATGAAGAAGTCCCAAAAATCCGCATCTGAAGCCGAATCCCAGCGCGCCGGAAGTTTCAGGCTCATATGAAAGCGAAGCGTCATTCAGTCGGAGCTTCTCAAGCGCGTCACGCAGATTTTCGTAATCGGCACCGTCGGCGGGATAAACGCCGCAGAACACCATTGGATTCACCTTCCGGTATCCGGGCAGAGCTTTCGCCGCGGGATTTGCCGCGAGAGTTACGGTATCACCCACGCTGGCGTCCCTTACCGTCTTGATTGAA
>JAZLLB010000195.1:0-12038 GCA_045597925.1 Acutalibacteraceae bacterium | reverse complement strand
GCCCCGTCGCACAGGACCTACACGCCACATGATAAAAGTAACGCTCCGCATGGGTTGTGTTACCTTAGAATTATACTATAAAATAAATAAATTATCAATAGATAAATAATAAAAAGTCAAAAAAATTTGGACTGCCGCGGTTTAAACGACAGCCCGTAAACGAATTAATATTGAAACCCGCATTTTTTTATAAGAACTTCGGCATATTCTTTTGTATTGATATAAATTGTTTTACCCAGTGAAACAAGGCTTTCATTTTTAGAATCACCGCAGAGCTTTGCGAATTCTTTTCCAGCGATTTCCGCGGGTTCACCCGGTTTTTTCAAAGCTACACGATAAAAGGAGAATGCCGCTCCATCAGCGATATTTTTATAATATCCCTTTTCATTTTCTTTTAAGAAATCGTACATAGAACTTCTGACAGTATCTGAAAGAAACTGGTCTTCAATTACATTTCTTGTGAATCTTCCGCAGAGAAACGTAATAAGCACTCTTGACTGATAAAGAATCGCGGATGTAAGCTCCGATTGCGGGAAATCTATATCAAGAGCTTTATCTGTTGGCTTAAGCTTTGCAAAAAAAGCTCCGAGTTTTTCTGCTTTTTCTTTGTTTCCGTTTGATTCGTTAAAATCTATATTTTTAATCAGGCGGTCAAAATCCGATATATCTGACGAGGATTTTTTAACATAAATTTTAATATCGCCGTCATATCCTGCGCTCATTTATATAACCTCTTTAAAAGACTTATTCGCTGACTCCGGCAGCGGCTTCTTCCTGTTTTTGTTTTCTGCGAAGCTTTGCTTTATAGCTGAAAAGCTCTGAAAGCTGTTTATCAGGTACGGAATAGTTGCCTAAGGTTACGCACTGAGTGTTGAATCTGCCGTGAAAATCACTGCCGCCTGTGGAAAGAAGTTTCTTCTTTTTTGCGTATTCAGCAAGATATTCTGTCTGCTCCTGATTATGCTCGGGAGTCCATACCTCGATGCCGTCAAGACCGGCGTCAATGAGCTTTTCCATAATACTGTAAGAAGAGTATTTTCCGGGATGAGCGAGAACGGCAATGCCGCCCGCTTCGTGAATAGCGTTAAGAACACTGACACTGTCTTCAAAAACGGGGTGTACGGCAATACTTCTGCCGCCCTTGCCGAAAAGCTTTTTATAAAGGTCACCGCAGATTGATGTGTCAATACCGCTTTCAACAAGAGCCGCCATAATATGAATACTGTAAACATTGGTTGAGCCCTGCGCGCATTTTAAAACAAGGTCGGGCGTTATGGGATATCTTTGCGCAGTTTTGAGCATCATGTATTGCGCCGCTTTTTTGCGGGCAAGCAGATTTCTGTGACAAAGCCCCTCAAGTCTGTCGGGCGAATCACTCAGATAGCAGAGAATGTGAACCTCCTCCTGAGTATCGCTGTCCGTTGACGAAATTTCAACACCGTGAACAATGCTTACACCGTGTCTGTCTCCGATAACTTTGGCTCTGATATTGCCTGCCATGCAGTCGTGGTCGGTAATGGAAAGTGTTGTAATTCCCTGCTTTTCGGCAAGAATGATAATATCTTCAATTCCCATCGAACCATCGGATAATTTAGTGTGACAATGCAAATCTGCTGACAAAAAAATCCCTCCTTAACGGAAATTTGAAAAAATTCCCCTAAAATATCACTTTTATATCAGTATACAATACCGCTTAAAATAAATCAAGAGGTTTGAGAGATTTTTTGTTCAGAATAAGAAAGATTGCGGAAGCAGACATCATTTTCGACGTGCGGAAGAATTATATTTTAAGTTAAGAGTGAACAGTGAAGAGTTAAGAAGTAATAAAACTGAGCTTACCGAGAGAAAAATCCAGATAATATTTTCAGCTCGACCACAGAATGTCGGATAAGATAACAGTTACCCCGACTTTAAAATACGCTTTCGATGATTTTCGGGCATCTGTCGGGGGAATAAATCCAGTGGTCGATATGGTTGCTTTCAGTGTAGTATTTTATTTGAGGATTAGGATATTCCGCGTCGAATGAGTCAACGATAATCAGCTTTATTTTCATTCTTTCGGGAACGATGCTTTTTATATAAACACCTGCGTAGCTGCCTGCCTGAATGCCCGGAGCGTATTCCGCAAGCCCCGCAAGATTCGGCGCAAGCTCTACGAATATACCGTAATTTTCAATTGAACGCACAATACCCGGAACGGTTTCACCCGGAGCGAATTCACCTGCGTTCTGCTCCCATGTGCCTAAAAGCTCCTTATGGCTGAAAGTGATTCTGCCAAGCTCATCTATAGATTTCACGATTACTTTTATCATCTGACCGGGAGAAAATCTGACAGACGGGTGAGGAATTCTCGAAACAGAAATGCTGTCTATGGGCAGAAGTCCGTTGATACCCGCGCCGATATCAAGAAATACGCCGAAATTTTCCATATGAGCAACCTTCGCGTTGATAACGTCTCCGCTTTTTAATTGTGAAACATACTGTTTCATGCAGTCTTCCTGAACGCTCTTCCTTGAAAGAATAGCGTACTCTCTGCCGTTTTCATCGGTGCTGAAGCCTGTAATTCTGAAAACAACCGGTTTGTTTACTCTTGAAATCAGAGCAATGTCTCTTACCGAACCGTCGTCAATGCCTATTGCGCCCTCGTTATGAGGAATAATGCCGTACATACAGTTAAGGTCAACCTTAAGATTATGTTCTCTGTCGCAAAGCAAAGCACGGGCTTCAAGAATTGTGCCTGCGTAACAGGCTTCTCTTAATGAGGCCGGAGATTCCAGTGCCTCTCTGTTGGATTTTTCACCTATAAGCTGTCCTTCTGGTTTGAAAATATTCATAGTTTTACCACCTTAGTTTTTATATATTTATATGTATATGCGTCCGGAGCATTTAATATCATTTTTTATATCTTAAAAAAACAAGTGACTTTTTTATAATTATGTGGTATAATAAACAAGATTATACTGTTATCATGGGATTTTTTCGGAAAAGAGGAACTATATGGATGTTCAGATTGGCGATATTCTCGTTATGAAAAAAAATCATCCGTGCGGTGAAAACAGATTCGCCGTTCTGCGGGTGGGTATGGATTTTAAAATAAAATGCCTTGCCTGCTCAAGAGAAATAATGATTCCCCGCTCAAAAGTTGAAAAAAATATAAAGAAAATTATAAGGGAAGACGAAAAATAGTGTTTTTTACGATTAACAGTTAAAAAGTTTATGCAGATTATGTTGTTTTCGATTGTTTTTTTCTCCCTCAGTCAGCTTTACTGACAGCTCTTTCGTCAGAGGGAACCAAAAGTCTCCGCTTGACAGGGGAGGTGACACGGCATCGCCGCGACGGAGGGGCAGATTCTTAAAGAAAAATTTTTTTATTATATTTCAATCGGCTTTAAGAAAGGATTTTACTTATGCTTGATAAACTTGCCGCTATTGAGGAAAAATTTGAAGTAATAAATTCACAGCTGTTTGACCCCGCTGTGGTTTCGGATATTGACAAATACAAAAAGCTCATGCAGGAGGCAAAGCACCTGACGCCGATAGTTGAAAAATACCGTGAATACAAAACGGCGCAAAGCAATTATGATGAAGCGAAAGCCATGCTCGATGAGGGCGGACTTGATAAAGATTTCCGTGAAATGGCACTTGAGGAAATGGACGAAAGCGGCGCAATAATAGAAAAAACAAAAGAGGAGCTTAAGATTCTGCTTCTTCCCCGTGACCCGAATGATGATAAAAACGTAATTGTTGAAATCCGAGGAGGTGCGGGAGGAGAGGAATCCGCGCTGTTTGCCAATTCACTTTTCAGAATGTATTCAATGTACGCCGAAACAAAAGGGTGGAAGCCGGAGATTCTTTCGGCGAATCCCACAGAGCTTGGCGGATACAAAGAAATCAGCTTTATGATTGAGGGTGACGGTGCATATTCACGCTTTAAGTTTGAAAGCGGAGTTCACCGTGTTCAGCGTGTTCCCGAAACAGAATCTCAGGGAAGAATCCACACCTCAACTGTCACCGTTGCGGTCCTGCCCGAAGCGCAGGAGGTTGATATTGAAATTAACCCCACAGATTTGCAGATAGACACATTCCGCTCAAGCGGAGCGGGCGGTCAGCACATTAATAAAACCGAGTCCGCCATAAGAATCACACATATCCCAACAGGCACGGTTGTTGAATGTCAGGATGAAAGAAGCCAGTATAAAAATAAAGATAAGGCAATGAAAATCCTGCGTTCAAGAATCCTTGAAGCCGAGCGCGAAAAGCAGAACAGCGAAATCGCGGGTGAAAGAAGGGCGCAGGTCGGAACTGGTGACCGGAGTGAAAGAATCAGAACCTATAATTATCCTCAGGGCCGCGTAAGCGACCACAGAATCGGGCTCACGCTTTATAAAATCGAGGCTATATTAAACGGCGACCTTGACGAGCTTGTTGACGCGCTTATTACTGCGGACACAGCAGAAAAACTCAAAGCCGACGCGGAATAAATGGAGCGGAAAATGGATACCCGTATATATGAAATAAAAGATATAAACAATAAAAAGGATATAGATGAAGTAGCTTCTCTGTTAAAAGAAGGCGGTCTTGCGGCGATTCCGACGGAAACGGTTTACGGTCTCGCGGCGAACGCGCTGAATCCCGAAGCGGTCGCGAATATTTTTAAAGCTAAGGGCAGACCGCAGGATAATCCGCTGATAGTTCACATAAGCTGTTTTGACGAGATTTATCCGCTGGTTTCGGAAGTGCCTGAAACCGCAAAGGCTCTCGCCGAAAGATTCTGGCCGGGACCGCTTACGATTATTCTGCCTAAGTCGGATATTATTCCCGACGAGGTCAGCGCGGGGCTTCCCACCGTTGCGGTAAGAATGCCGTCGCATCCGATAGCGAACGCTGTTATTAAATCGGCAGGTGTTCCGCTGGCGGCACCGAGCGCAAATTCTTCGGGACTTCCGAGTCCGACAAAGGCACAGCACGTCATAGACGATATGATGGGTAAAATAGAGGCGATTGTTGACGGCGGCGAATGTGACGTCGGAGTTGAATCAACGGTTATCACTCTTGCCGCGAATCCGCCGAGGCTTTTAAGACCCGGAGGAATAACCCCCGAACAGCTCGAAAGCGTTTTGGGCAGAATTGAGATTGACCCTGCTGTTACAGATAAACTCAAAGAAGGCGCTGTCGCCGCTTCGCCCGGAATGAAATATAAGCATTATTCTCCGAAAGCGGAGGTATATATAATCAGAAGCTGTTTCGCCTCTTTCAGATGTTTTGTTGATGAAATTTCTGCCGATGGTGACTATGCCGTATGCTTTGACGGTGAAGAAAAAGGTATTAAAATCCCGTCATTCTGCTACGGAAAGGAAAGCTCACCAGAACAGCAGGCGCAAAAACTGTTTTCAATTCTGCGTGATGCCGATAAATCCGGCGCGAAGCGTGTTTTTGTCAGATGCCCGTCAACTGAGGGTGTAGGTCTTGCGGTTTACAACAGGCTTATAAGAGCCGCCGCATTCAGAGTGATTGACGTGCCGGAAATATACGGGCTTACAGGTCAGACAGGCGCGGGAAAAACAACCGCTGCAATCGAGCTTGAAAAGAAAGGCTTTTATGTTATCGACTGTGATATCGCCGCGCGGGAAATTGTCAGAAAAGGTTCGCCTGTTATTGACGAGCTGAAAAAAGCGTTCGGTGAAAATATTGTTTTGCCTGACGGCGAGCTTGACAGAAAGGCCCTCGCGAAAATCGCTTTTTCAACAAAGGAAAACGAACGTCTTTTAAATAAAATCACTCATCCTGCAATTACAAGGCTTGTCCGCAGACGGATAATTGAAAACAAAGATAATTTTTCAGCGTTCGCGGTTGACGCAGCTCTGCTTTTTGAAAGCGAGCTTTATGATTACTGCAATAAAACGATAGTTGTTACCGCTGAAAAAGATATCCGGCTTAAAAGAATTACGGAACGTGATTCTATTACCGAGGAGGAAGCGTTGCTCAGAATAAACGCTCAGCCAGATGAAGAATACTACATTTCAAAAGCCGACATTGTTATTGAGAATAACGGCGGTGAAATCAGCCTTGCAGGTCTATTTTAAACTCATGGAATCAAAAATATTGTCACATTTTATAAGCAGAATAAATTGTGACAAAAAATTTCCGCAAAGGGGAATAATATGATAAATGTATTTGATATTACGGAGTTCGGTGCGGTTGATGACGGAAAAACAGACTGCTCCGAAGCCGTTCAGAAGGCGGTTGACTCAGCCGCACGGGTAAACGGATGTGTAATTGTCCCGCCGGGAAGGTATCTTTGCAAAAACATAAAAATGTATCCCCATGTTTCAGTCAGAGGATTTGATGCATGGAATTTCCGTAAGAAAAATTCATCGATGCTTGTTCTTTCGGACGGGAACGCAAAATGCCTTCTTGACATAACGGGAGCTGTGGGATGTACCGTTCGTGATTTGGGGCTTGACGGAAGAAATACGGGAAAGAATATTCACGGAATAATGCTTGATCATCCGATATATGACGCCGCTGAGCAGGAGGATACCCCAACCGTGGAAAACTGCACGGTAGTTAATTTTTCAGGCAGCGCGATTTATTTTAATCATGTATGGTGTGCAACAGTAAGAAATAATATGCTGGCTTATTCAGAAAACGGATTTTTCCATGACGGCTGGGATTTGTTTATGTCGGGCAACTGGCTTTCGGGAAACCGCGACTGCGGATTTAAAAGCGGAAAAATTTCCAGTGCCGTGATTTTTACAAATAACCGCATTGAATGGAACGCAAATTACGGAGTGTGTCTGCATCAGTCAAAATTTATGAATATATCGGACAATCAGTTCGACAGGGCGGGTAAGTCACAGCTTAAAATTTACAGCACAGGTGACGGATACAATCGTAATATCAGTGTCACGGGCAATAATTTCTGCCGCTCGGGTTCAGGTGAATTTCTTGAATGGATGAAAGTCGACGGATATGAAAGCAGTCATATTTACGCTGAAAACTGTGTTAATCTTGTCATAACCTCGAATACGTTCCACACGGGGCGTGACGGAGCAGATAAAGACGGAAAACGTCATTTCGGACCGCAGTACGGTATTGTGTATAAACATCTGCGCTCATCAATCATTAAAGACAATGTTATGCAGAGCGCAAGCACATCACAAAATATTGCAGATTTAGGCTGTCATGAAGAAGACGTTATTGTAAAAGATAATGTCGGAGGCGTTATGGAAAGCGAAGAACGCTGGACGGCTATGCTCAAAGATAAACCTGTTGAGGTTATCCGTTCTTATTTCAGTTTGACGGATGAAGAAAAAGCGGAACTGAAAAAAAGAAATTAAGCCGCATACGGCGGCAGAATGGAGAAGTGTTTTATGTCAGAAAAAAAATCAGAGGCTGAAATTCTTAAAGAACAGCTTTTCATGCAAAGTGAACACACGGCAAATGTAATTGATGAAAACGAATTAAAAGAGGCTTTTGATTTCTGCGAAGGCTACAAAGCTTTTCTGAATTCATGCAAAACAGAAAGGGAAGCGGCTCTTTTTGCTCTTAAAGAGGCGGAAAAAAGCGGATTTCAGCCCTTTGACAACACAAAAAAATATTCCGCGGGCGATAAGATTTACTGTCTCAACAGAGAAAAGGCGATTATTCTTGCGGTTATCGGCAGAAAAAGCGTCAAGGAGGGTGTTCATATTTCAGCGGCGCATATTGATTCACCGCGCCTCGACTTAAAGCCCAATCCACTTTATGAGGATAACGAAATCGCTCTTTTCAAAACGCATTATTACGGCGGAATTAAAAAATATCAGTGGGTTACAATTCCTCTTTCGCTTCACGGCGTTGTTTATAAAAAAGACGGAGCGAGAGTCGATGTAAACATCGGTGAAGACGAGGGCGACCCGCAGTTTGTTATAACCGATTTGCTTCCGCATCTCGGAGCAAGCCAGATGGAAAGAAAGCCGAATGAAATAATCAAAGGCGAGGAGCTGAATATTCTTGTAGGCTCACTTCCGTTTAAGAGTGATTCGGGCAGCGAGCTTGTGAAGCTCAATATAATGAAAATTCTCAACGAAAAGTACGGCATAGTCGAGCGTGATTTTCTTACCGCCGAGCTTGAGGCTGTTCCCGCGGTTAAGGTTACGGATATCGGCTTTGACCGCAGCATGATTGGCGGCTACGGTCACGATGACAGAGTTTGCGCGTACCCCGCGCTTCAGGCGATTCTCGAGCTTGACGGCGCGCCTGATTACACAGCCGTTACAGTGCTTACAGATAAAGAGGAAACAGGCTCAGACGGAAATACGGGTCTTGACAGTGATTATCTCAGATATTTCCTTGCGGATTTAGGCAGATGCGAGGGTGATATTTTAGGCAGAGATGTGCTGTCAAACTCAAAGTGCCTTTCCGCCGATGTAAACGCCGCCTTTGACCCCACATTCCCCGGTGTGTTTGAGAAAATGAACGCCTCGTTTATCAATAAAGGTATTGTTGTTACAAAATACACGGGAGCGCGCGGCAAGAGCGGAACGTCTGACGCGAACGCTGAGTTTGTTTCTGAGGTCGCGCAGATTTTTGACCGGAGCGGAGTCAGCTGGCAGCTGGGTGAGCTTGGCAAGGTTGACGAGGGCGGCGGCGGAACGGTCGCGAAATATATAGCTAACATGAATGTTGATGTTATTGATGTAGGCGTTCCCGTGCTTTCAATGCACGCGCCGTTTGAAGTTGTTTCTAAATTAGACGTATATATGGCAAAGAAGGCATTCCTTAAATTTTTTGAAGCTTGACGGAGGACAATATGAAAAAAGCGTTAATTCTTTTCGGCGGAGTTTCAAGCGAGCATGATGTTTCGCTTAATTCCGCAAAATCAGTTATCGAAAACGTGCCGAAGGATAAATATGAGCTTGTTCTTATAGGTATAACGAAAGACGGCAGATGGTATAAGTATGACGGAGATATAGAGCTTCTTCCCGAGGACAAATGGCTCGGTGATGAAAGCAGAATTACCCCCGCGATTATTTCTGTTGACAGAGCCGACCACGGTATTATCGTTTTCGGTAAAACGACCGAAAAAATCAGAATTGATGTTGTTTTCCCCGTGCTTCACGGCAAAAACGGCGAAGACGGAACAATTCAGGGCATGCTTCAGGTTGCGGGAATCCCGTTTGTCGGCTGCGATATGCTTGCCTCCGCATGCTGTATGGATAAGGTTATCACCAATACTCTCGCGGATAACGCGAATATTCTTCAGGCAAAATGGCTGGGTCTTAAAGAGCATGAATATAATCAGAACAAGGCGTATTTTATTGATAAGGCAAAGAAATATCTCGGTTATCCCATATTCGTAAAGCCCGCGAACGCAGGCTCTTCCGTCGGTGTAAGCAAGGCTGTTGATGACGAGTCACTTGAAAAAGCGATTGAAATTGCTTTTAAAGAGGATACGAAGCTTGTTCTTGAAGAAGGCATCACCGGCAAAGAGGTTGAGTGTGCCGTTTTAGGCAACGAAAATCCCATAGCTTCCGTTGTGGGCGAAATCGTTCCCGCGAACGATTTTTACGATTACGAGGCGAAGTATATCAATGCCGCCAGCGAGCTTCATATTCCCGCGAGACTTTCGGAAGAAAAAGCAAACGAGGTTCGTTTTGCCGCGATAAACGCGTACAAGGCTTTAGGCTGTACAGGTCTTGCGAGAGTTGACTTTTTTGTAAGAGATACTGACGGCGCGGTTATGCTCAACGAGCCGAACACAATTCCCGGATTTACAAAAATCAGTATGTATCCCAAGCTTTTCGGTGCGGCCGGAATTCCTTACGGCGAGCTTATCGACAGGCTGTTTCAGTATGCCATTGACAAGTGGGAAAAATGAAATACATAATAAAAATAAATGACCTGCACAAAGCAGGCAGAGAAAGAGAATCATCAGAGCTTATAACCACAGGCTCGCTGAGGTTTTTCGGGAACGATTATAAAATAAGATATAAAGAAACGTCAGAGGGACTTGAAGACTGTTTTGTAACGCTCAGCTTTGAAAACGGAACCCGAGTTACCATGACAAGAGCGGGCGGCTTCACCGCTGAAATGATAATGGAGAAGAATAAACGCCACACCTGCTTTTACAATACGCCCATGGGCAGTCTTTCACTCGGAATTTACACACATAAGGTTGCTTCTTCAATGACGGAAAACGGCGGAAGGCTTGAATTTTCATATACTCTTGATGCCAACGGTGAATTTTTAAGCGACAATATTCTTAAAGTTTCATTAGAAAAAGTGAAGGAAGGAAACGAAAATGAGTTATATAGTTAACGAGGTTCAGAAGCAGCTTCATTACGCTGTTATGGATTCAATGAAAAAAGCTCTCGAAAACGGCGTTATCACAGCTGTTCCAGAGACGAAGTTCAATATAGAAATCCCCGCCGACAGAGCCAACGGCGATTTTTCCGCAAACGCCGCCATGGTCTGGGCAAGGGAGCTGAGAATGGCTCCGAGAAAAATTGCCGATATTATCACAGGCGGCATTGACCTGTCAAAAACATATTTTGAAAGATGCGAATGCGCGGGTCCGGGATTTTTAAATTTTTATCTTAATAACAGCTACTACGCCGCGATTCTCAAGGATGTTAAAGCGAAAGGAACGGAATACGGTCATTCTGATTACGGCAAGGGTAAAAAAGCTCTTGTTGAGTTTGTTTCGGCGAATCCCACAGGCCCCATGCACGTCGGTAACGCGAGAGGCGGCGCAATGGGCGACTGCCTTGCTTCTGTTCTTTCATGGGCAGGCTATGAAACAGAAAGAGAATTTTATATCAACGACGGCGGCAATCAGATTGAAAAATTCGGTCTGTCGCTTGATTTGAGATACCGTGAGCTTTATGAAGACGGCATTGAGATGCCCGAGGATTCATATCACGGTCAGGATATTATTGATCACGCAAAGGCGTTTGCCGAAATTCACGGTGATAAATATATTTCAGCCACACAGGAGGAGAGAAGAAAGGCTCTTGTCGATTACGCTCTTCCTCTCAATATTGCCGGACTTGAAAGAGATTTGCTCAAATATAAAATCAAATATGACACTTGGTTTAAGGAAAGCACGCTTCACAACAGCGGCGCCGCGAGAAAAGTAGTTTCCGACCTTACGGAAAAGGGCTTCACTTATGAAAAAGACGGAGCTGTGTGGTTCAGGGCGGAGCAGTTCGGCTGCGACAAGGATTTCGTTCTTGTCCGCTCTAACGGACTTCTTACCTACATTGTTCCCGATATAGCGTATCACTATAACAAGCTCTGTGTGAGAAATTTTGACCTCGCTGTTGATATTCTCGGCGCTGACCATCACGGATATGTTCCGAGACTTAAAGCGGCTTTGCAGGCACTCGGCGTTGACCCCGACAAGCTGAGCGTTGTGCTTATGCAGATGGTTCGTCTCGTTAAAGACGGCGAGGTTATCAAGGCTTCAAAGCGTTCGGGCAAGGCAATCACACTTGTAACACTTCTTGAAGAAGTTCCCATTGACGCGGCAAGGTTTTTCTTTAACACCAGAGAGGCAAATTCTCACTGCGATTTTGACCTTGACCTTGCCGTTGAGGAAAGCAGTAAAAATCCCGTTTACTACTGCCAGTACGCTCATGCGAGAATATGCAGTATTTTCAAAAAGCTCAACGCGGAGGGCATAGATTTCACTGAATGTGACGCTCAGACTCTTGAGCTTCTCAACGCGGAGGAAGAAAAAGAGCTTGTCCGTCATATCGCTTCGCTTACCGGTGAGGTTGAAGCGGCGGCAAAGGCACTCGACCCCTCAAAGCTCACAAAATATGTTGTTGAGCTTGCGACTCTGTTCCATAAATTCTATAACGCCTGCCGTGTTCAGTGCGATGACGAAAAATTAATGCAGGCAAGAATTTATCTCTGCGCCTGCGTTAAGGATATTATAAAAAATGTCCTCGAAATGCTTAAAATTTCCGTGCCGGAATCAATGTAAAATAAAAAAGGGAGCGCATTTGTAGTATGCACCTCCAAAAGTTGTCAACTTTTGGAGGTGCATA
>JAZLLB010000194.1:0-10717 GCA_045597925.1 Acutalibacteraceae bacterium | reverse complement strand
TGAGCCATGTGCCGTCATAGTCAAGAAGCAGGCTGTCATCGTCTAACCATTCAAATGTATTATCAAGACCGAGGTCGATATATCCGTCACCGTCTTTTACAAAAACATTCAGCTCAACCGTCTGAACGAGACTCCACTCATCGTCTTTAAGATTAAGAACCTTTTTGCCGTTTTTCTCTGTAGCTGTGATGCGTGACGGGTCAAGGTAATTTTTCGCGATTGATTCAGCGTTTGAGGCGATAAGCTCTGTGTCAACCCAGTCATATTCCTCGGGCATGCTCTTGCCGGAGAACGCGCCGAGAAGACTTGTAAGCATACCTGAATCAAGGCTGTTGCCTGCCGCCGCGCCGCCTGTGGAGCTGTTTGTGAAGCTGCCGAGAAGAACGGAAAGCGGAGAGGTTGATGCCTGCGGAGCCGTTGTACTGCTGCCTAAAAGTCCGCCGATAAGACTGCCTGCCAGATTGCCTGCCGAACCGCCTCCGGCAAGACTGCCCGCAAGATTCCCCGCGAGTCCGCCGAGAAGCGAACCGCCTGATGACGAAGATGACGACGAAGTGCCTGAGCTGCCTGTATAAGCGGAAATAAGCGAGCCGAGCAGGTCGCCTGTTCCTCCGCCGAGCATAGATGATAAATCGGGAAGCTGTGAAGCCGAGGCAGCAATCTGTCCGCCGTATTCAAGGCTTGCGAATGATTTAATGCATTTCGCGTATTCATCATCAATGCCGAGGTCTTTATAAGACGCAACCGCGCTTTTAACCGAGCTTGTGCTTTCATACGGGAAATAAATGCTCAGACCGTTGCAGCGTGACATTGTGGACTGATTATATTTAACACAGCCATGAAGCACTTTTTCGAGTGCCTTTGAGTCGCTTGTGCCTATGCGCTGCGCGAGGTCGGCAAGGTCAACCTGATTTATTTTGCTCTGCTGTGAGAACTGGCGCACACCGGCTCTCGCGTCAGATACTTTTTTGTATTTATCAGAGCTGATGAGTTCATTTGTTGACGCCGCGAAATCACGGAACGATTCAGGAACGGTACCCTGCAATTCGGCAAGGTCGGTAAGAGAAAGCGTAATAGCCGAGCTTCCCGCGGAAGCCTTGCATGAGGAGATGTAATCGTCAATTATCGTCTGAGACAAATCTACCGTTGAAACAGATGTGTTATCTGAAAGCTCCGTGAGCCAGTTTTTGTAATACCAGCCTGTGCCGGGTTCTGTTTCCTCCGAGGCAAGAAGATAATCTGCATAGCTGCCGCACACAAGAGCGTTTTCGAGCGTTGCCATAAGGCAGGCGTCAAAGCCGATGAAATCAAATTTGCAGTCAGCCGATTTTAAAGCGGAATTGAGCTTGCTCAGAGTCATTGACGAAGAACCTTTCTTTTCGTCATAACCGTAGCCTGTGAGCGAACCGCCGCCGTGATCCCAAAGAATAAGAATGTTGCGTTCAGCGGGGTAATTCTTTTCGCAGAAATCTATGAAACCGGTAAGATTTTTCGGGTCTGTCATCGCGGCTGTTCCGGCGTTTTTCTGAACCGTTTTCAGCTTGCCGTTTTCGATTTTGTAAATCTGATTGCATGATGATGAGACGGCGGTGTTTTTCCATTTTTTACAGCCGCCTGTTTCAATAATCAGATTAACATTATCAGAAATTTTCGCTCCGAGCATTTCCTGCAAATCCTTTGTTGCCATTCCGTACTTGGATTCGAGGTCTGTTCCGCACATATAAACCATAACGGTCGCGGTGTCGTTTTTCGCGGGAGCATAATATTTAGCCCTTGCGAGCTTTGAAACAGAATAGTCGGGCTTTGAATATGACGAGTAGGAATCATCGGCATATGAATAACTGCCGTTGTTGATGTTGGCTATTCCTTCACCGCCGCCGATATCAGGAAGAAGATTGCCGCCGAAACTTTTTAAAATAAATATCGCGGCAATAACTATAACGACGATTATAATAATCCTTTTCAGGCTGAGCTTTTTGCCCGAGCCGAATACGGGAAGCACCGCGCGGCCTGACGAACCGCCTGTGTTTCTTCCGCCTGAACCGACGGAACCCGAGCCGGAGCTGACACGTCTGCCTCTGCCTACGCCTGCCGAACCTGAGCCGACGGTTTTTTTACGGCTGTGCGGTCTTTGATTCTCATTCATAATCTCGTCTCCGTTTCCTTTATTTTAATCTGAATATAACATATTTAGTGTGTTTTTTCAACCGATTATTTACCGATGCCGCCGAACCAGTCAGCCGCGAGCACATATGCCTGCCTGCCGTCATGTGACATATAGGAGCTGTGGCTTGCGGATTTTATAACCGCGATGTCGCTGTTTTTTACGGCAGAGTGGATATATACCGTATCGGAAAGCCACATGATATCGTATTCGCCGGCGACAATGTACGCTGGGCAGGTGATTTTCGAAAGATAATCTTTATTAAAATCAGGCATGGTGAGCATCATGTCGTTGAGCTTGTCTTTATGGAAAAGATTGTTGATTTTAACGCCGATTGTGAAATACGGCTTGAAGGTTGACGGTCTTGAGTTTGAGCCGCAGGAAATTATTGCGCCGGGCAGGTCAGGATATTCCGCCGCGAGAGCAATCGCAATCATGCCGCCGTCGCTGTGACCCATAACAAGCGGCTTTTCGAGGTTCATCGCCTTTATGAATTCAGACATATCCTTTGCCATGAGCGAATATGAAATCTCCCCCGGGTCACTGCTCTGACCGTGACAGCGGCTTTCAGTCAGATAAACGGTGTAGTCGTTCGCGAGGTAAGATGCCGCTTCACACAGAGATTTTACACTGCCGCCGTTTCCGTGAATGAGTATCAGCGGCGTTTCGCCGTGACCGTAAACCTGATAGTGCATTTTAACCTCGCTCAGCTGAACAAAATCGTCAATCTCAGGTTCGGTTACAGGCTCAGGGAGCGATGAGGTGTCAAGGGTAATGAGATTGTATTTTTCAGACTGCTTTCTCACATAAATCTGCCACGCTCCGCCGCATATGGCAACGAGCAGAACAAGAATGATTACCGCAGATAAAAATTTTTTCATGATAAAAACACCACCGATATTTTTCTTGCAAAAGCAATTCCATTATGCTAAAATCAACCTGTTAAGGCAATACCGCATAATTAGGGTGTGCGGATTGCGCAGTAAGATTTTTTGTCAGATTGTATAAAATTATCGTTGTAATACTTTCGCATTTCAAGGAATTTTTGGCAATATGACGGAATAATATTCAAGCAAGGCGTGCGCATCTAATTATGCGGTGTTGCCTTAAATTTCATACTGAAAATCGGGCTGGATGGGCAGCAGGTGCGAACAGTCATTGTGAAAAGAAACGCGCCTTACGCCGTCGGGAGTAAACTTGATTTTTGTTACCGCCGTGTTGTGCGTGGTCATTCTGAAATCGTATTCGTTTTTAATTCCCATTGCCGCCTGATAGAAGTTTATACCGAAAACTCCGTGGCTGACGACAACAATTCTCTGACCGAAATCAAAGCGGTTTTTGATGTATTCAATAACGGCTCTCGCTCTTTCAAGTACGTCTTCCTTTGTTTCGTTGGGGAAGTTGCCGCCCTCGCCGCCGTAGATATTATCTTTGCACAGCGTGATTTTAGGGTAGTATCTTTTGAGATATTCCAAATCACAGCCGCTGTATCCGGGGGTCGAGCCTCTTTCGATAAGCTCAGGCACAAGCTCTATTTCAGGCTTGTCTGCAAGAGCACCCGCGACAGCCGCAGCGGTTCTGAGTGTACGCACCAGCGGACTTGAAAGCACGGCGTCAAATTTCGCGCCCTCAAAACGCTTTGCAAGATATTTCAGCTGAAGCTCGCCCAATTCCGTTATATCACGGTCGCATATATCACGGTCGGCGGTTTCGCCTTTATCGGCATCGGCATGGCGGATAAAAAATATTTCGAGTTTGTTATCTTTTTCAAACATATGTATTCCCCTTTACAATATTTTTTCGGAGGTTTGTTTATGGATTTTTATATTACCCCTCAGCAGTTCGGCGCCGCCGGTGACGGTATCGCCGATGACACAGGCGCCATACGCGCGGCGGCGGACGAAGCCGAGAAAACAGGCAAGACTCTGTTTTTTCCTGTCGGAACATACCGTACAGACGTTATAAAAGTACCTGCCGCGGTGGAATTCAGAGCGCAGGCAACATGGTCATACAGAAAGCCAGGCCGCACCGTGCTCATTCCCGCGAGCGACAGTCAGAGCTGTGTGCTTGACGTTTCAGATGCATTAGGTACAACTATTTACGGCATAGCGATTGACGGCGGCAAAAAAGGCTCGTCAATGCACGGCCTTTATATGGACAGAGAAAAGCACGTCACTTTCGGCGAACATTCTCTGCGTATTGACACCTGTCAGGTTCGTGACTGCACAGGCAACGGCTTTCACGCCGAGGGAGCGTGGGCGGTCAGCGTACGCAAATCCCAGTTCTGCGGCAATGACGGCTACGGAATGTATCTTGACGGCTGTGACTGCTTTATTGTTGACAACTGGTTCTCGTTCAACGGAAAAGCGGGATTCGGCGGAGAGACATGGAACTCAGCTGTGAATTTCACCTCAAACCGTGTTGAATGGAACAAAGACTGCGGGGTGCGTCTCAGCGGCGGAATGAGATATAATATCACGGGCAATTATTTTGACCGTTCCTACGGTCCGTCAATCGTTATTGAAGCCGCCCCGAATTATCACAAGCGTCTTCACAAAACGCATACGGTTATGCCTTACGGAATCACCGTTACGGGCAACAATTTCATAAGAAGCGGCAAGGAAGCGGAGCCGGAATCAGACAGAGACTGCCATATTTTCATGCGCCGCGCGGCGGGAATCACCGTCACCGCGAACACGTTCAATATCTGGAAAGATGACGGCAGAAACGGCAGGATTTCTCCGCTTTACGGAATAATCACTGAGGAATGCGCTCACTGCGTGATAACGGGCAACGTAATGCTCCCCGGAGCCGTTAAAGAGCTTATCCACGATAAAGGCGGCCACGGCGAAGGCATGGTCGTTGAAAATAACGCGGGAACGGTTTTGCCCGAGGCTGCGTATAACTGTCAGGATCCGTTTACACCCGTTCATTTTATGAGTGAGGGCGGCGCGCCATGGTACAGCGATATTCTGAAAGGTGAAAACAACGATTAAACAATATTAAGTATTCTCGCGGTTTCCGTTCCCGTAATCAGCTGAGGAACGCCCGACGGCAGGCAGGCCTCAAAATTCTTGTGAACATGGCCGCAGATAACCGCTTTGATAAGTTTTTGTGAGAGGATATAATCATACATTTCACGTGTGATTTTATCCTCTTTCTGCTGTGTGTAACGCTCGGGGGGATACGGTTTCATTTTATCCTCGGGAACGCAGATAAGGCTTGCGTATTTTCTCGTTTCATTGACCATGAGGTCATAACATTCCGGAGTGTAAAGCGGAACGTGCATGGCGAGAATAACCGGCAGACCTTTTTCGATTTCTTTTTTGAGCCGCTCAAGCTGAAATTCCTCAAAGCGGTAATAAGCGTTATCAATGCCGATAATATTAATGCCGTTTATTATTTTTGAAAAGAATCTTATATCGTAATTAAAAAGTGAGCTTACCGTGTTCAGATTTTTTTCACGGCTTGACGGAACATCGTATTCCATGCCGCCGTAAATTCTGAAATCATGATTACCCGCGGTGAAAAGACAGCCTGTTCTGTCCGAAAATTCCTTTATTTTTGCGGCGCTTCCGTGTGAGAAACAGTCCATCATATCGCCTGTAACAACGGGGAGCGCGTTATGCTTTTTCGCAAGAAGCTCAGCCTCGGCAAGAACGCTTTCGGAAAACGGATATTTTCTTTTTCTTCTTTCGGCAAGAGCGATAATTCTTTCCTCATCGGTTTCATCGGGGCAGGCAATATGAATATCCGTTACATGCATTAGCTTAAACGGCTTTTCCGCTCCGATATTTATATCATTATATATTTCAATCATAAATCAGACACTTCTTTTCCGGCGGGAACGCGTACGGTTTTATTTCTTCTGCCGATATAAACGTCAATGGCGCTCGGGTTGTAAACACGTTTGCAGTCACATGAAAACTCAAGGCGGTTAAACGCTGTTATGTAATCGTAAAGCTCTGTGTTTGTGGCGTACCATACATCGTCTTTTCCGCCGACAGAGGCAAAGAAATTCTCAATAACATTCCAGTTGTCATTCGCCTCAAATTCATAGCTGTGACCCCAGACATAGAAGAAATACGGAGCATCATTGGGCGTAGTGTTTATAAATTTATCTGTCAGCTCGGGGAGCATCTCATCATTGTGATGGCAGGTGGCGGCAAGACGCAGCCAGTCTGTCGGAACGTCAAATTTATATGACGCGATTGTTGTCCGGGCGTATTTGTATCCCGATGTTTTAAGGGCGTTCACAACATCGTTGTTATATGTGCCGAACGGATAAGCGAAGCCCTGAACACGTCTTTCAAAAATCTGCTCAAGAGTGTATCTGTCATGAGAAACCTCCCACAGAGCGGAATCAACATTCATTTTCTCAAGAAACGGGTGTGTGAACGCGTGACCCGCAACCTCGCACATTTTGCTGTTATAAACTTTTTTTGCCTGAGAAAGAGTCAGTCTGCGGTGAACCCGTCCTTTCGGATAAACCGTTCCCTCCTCGGCGAAAAGACCTGAGTTAAGGTTGAACGTGCCTTTTATGCCGTATTTTTCCATAAGCTCAAGCAGATGAATGTCCTGCTCAACGCCGTCGTCATAGCTGATTGTAACCGCCTTGGCGGCACCTTTCGGATATCTTAAAAAATACATAAAATCACCTTTTTCAATAAAGCAGAATAACCGCTGTAAGATAGATTGTCTGAAGCAGGAAGTATGAAGTAACCGTCATACTCGATTTGCCGAAACGCTTTGTTGTGATGGCATTCGCTATTATGTAATAAACTGTGTACATCAGAAGATAAGCGATTTTCGGAAGCTCAAAATATATCTGACATATAACCGAAGCGATTGTTATAAGCACAAAGCTGACAATAACAACCGGCTTTGTTTTTTTGCTGAATTTATCAATACGGTCAAAAATCGTTTTTTCCGCGCCGTAGTATACAATAAGCGAAAACGCTCCCAGCTGCGAACCGAGAGAACTGCCCAGCAGCGCGAGAATCATCGGGAACACGAAAAGAAACGGTCTTTGAATAAGGTCAACAACATGAGAGGTCAGCTTCTTTTCGGCAAGCTCAACAGGCTTTGTTATAATAATCATCGCGGCGGCAATCCACGGAAGAATGTCAGCGAATCTTCCCAGCGGATTCCATATTCCGCCGTTCGCCTCGATTAAGTCGATGCGTTCTTTGAGTATGGTGTCTTTTGTGGCGACAAAATAAACAGCGAAGAATATGCCTGCTACCGCGCCGAAGGTAAACTCCATAATTTTCCAGCCGCTTATCCAGTCATTGTATTTTCCGAAGAAGTATTTGCCGTTTTTCATGGGATGATGAACGAAATCATAAAGCACCATGCCGAACGAAAATCCGGCGGCTCCGCCGAGTATGCCCGTTAATGAGAAAAAGAACGAGTAATAATCCCTGTGAACAAGAGTGAATATGAGAAGACCGAGCAGAGTAACCGCGTTGCCGCCCCATTCCTCACGTCTGTCGATTGAAAAATAAAGCTTCGGAAATTTGCCTTCCTTAGGTTTATAGGGTCTGTTGAAAATAAGCTCGCCGATGCTCTGCATAAGAGGAATCAGCGCGAAGAAAACAGCGATTGAAACGGGTTTGTAATACTGACCGCCCGCCGCTGTGAACATAATGCCGATTACCGCGCCGCAGATGCCCTGCCATAAGCCGCCTTTAAGAGCAACACCGGCGTATCCTCTCGCCGGGGCGTAATCGGGCTTGCCTCTGTGAATGATAAAGCCGATTGTCTGCCCGTAGGTCTGCGTTCCGCCGTATGCCATACCAGCTGCGCCGGCGGCGGCGAAATAATAAAATTTTTCCGCAATAAGCTCACTGCCGGAAAAAAGAGCGAGAAACATTCCGAGAATCGCGCCCGGCAGCACCGCGCCTCTTTCAGAGCCGATTAAAGAACCGCGCATTCCCCAGCCGTAGCTTAAAGCAATGCTGACGGTTAAAATAATAAATAAAGTTTTCATATTAGCACCTCCATAATAAGAATAACAAAACCGATTTATTTTGTCAAACGAAATATTGTTATTTTAAGAAATATGTGGTAATATAATTAGGCGAAAGGGAGGCGGCTGTATGACAGACGAAAACAAAAATATATTGCGCGGGAAAACGATAATTTTTCTCGGCAGCTCCGTAACCTGCGGTTCGGCATCGGGCGGAGTTTCGTTTGCGGATTTTCTTGAAAAGGAAGACGGAATAATTTCTGTTAAAGAGGCTGTTTCAGGCACAACCCTTGCCGATAACAACAGTTCGTCATACGTTTCAAGAATGAAGACAATTGATAAAAGCATAAAATCCGACGCTTTTGTATGCCAGCTTTCGACCAATGACGCGAAAAAGAAAATCCCTTTGGGTGAAATCGGCTGCAAAGACACAAAGACCGTTGCGGGTGCGATAGAATATATTATTTCCTATGCGAAAGAAACATGGAAATGTCCCGTAATTTTTTATACGGGAACAAAATATGACAGTGAGTATTACGGCAGAATGGTTGAGCTGCTTGAGCTTATTCAAAAAAAGTATAATATCAGTGTACTTGATTTATGGAACAGCGAAGAAATGAACTCGGTAAGTAAAAAGGATTATGAAAAATTCATGTCAGACGGAGTTCACCCGAATATCGAGGGCTACCGTCAGTGGTGGACTCCGCAGTTCAGAAAATATCTTTCAGAAATTTTTACGGGAGGGGAACAATCATGAGAATTGACGAAAAGGCAGGCTTTCCGAGACCTGATTTTATAAGAGAGAATTATCTGTCGCTTAACGGGGCGTGGCAGTTCGGATTTGATGACGGCGGAGAGATTTATAATAAGCAGAAAACTGGTGAGCCGTTTGAGCTTCCTCTTGAAATTACCGTGCCGTTTCCGTATCAGAGCAGTGCGAGCGGAATAAATTCAGACGAAAAGCATGAGCGTGTGTGCTATAAAAAATACTTTGAAATCGAAAAATATGAAAACGGAACCGCGCTTCTTCATTTCGGCGCCGTTGACCATGATGCCGAGGTGTGGCTCAACGGCAGATTTTTAGGCTCTCACAGCGGAGGATATACGCCTTTCTGCTTTGATGTCAGCGGAATAATCCGTGAGGAAAAAAATGAAGTCACCGTTTATGTTACAGATGAGTTCCGCGCCGATTCCGTAAGGGGCAAGCAGATATGGAGCGGTGAGCCGTGGGGCTGTCATTACAGCGCGGTTACGGGAATATGGCAGGAGGTATGGCTTGAGTTTACAGGTGCGGACTGCATAACAGATGTGAATTTTGTTACGGATTTTGACAGTCATTCCGTTACGGCGGAGGTAACCTTCAATAAAAATGTCAAAGGTTTTATTTCAGCAGATGTTTCAAAAAACGGCGATGAATATATGTCATTGCGGCAGTCTGTAAACGGCAGAACGGCAAAGTTTATTATCGCGTTTGAGGACTGCGGAATAAAGGACAAGGAAGCCTACACGTGGTCGCCTGCTCACCCCAATCTTTTTGACGTTACGCTCGTGCTTGAAACCGAAAACGGAAAAGATACAGTTGAAACATATTTCGGCGTAAGAAAAATCAGCACAGACGGCGGGAAATTTTATTTTAACAATTCACAGTTTTATCTCAGAATGGTGCTTGACCAGGGATACTGGACTGAGGGAATTTACCGCCCCGAAAACGATGACGCTTTCAGAGAAGATGTGGAGTGGACTCTGCGACTGGGCTTCAACGCTGCGAGGAAGCATCAGAAAATCGAAGACCCGAAGTATTACTACTGGGCGGACAGGCTCGGCCTTCCCGTATGGGGTGAGCTGCCGTCATTTTACGGCTATACTGATTACGCCTGCGATGACGCTGAAAACACCATGCGTGAATTTATAAAAAGAGACAAAAATCATCCCAGCATAATAGCGTGGGTACCATTTAATGAAAGCTGGGGGCTTCGCAGTCTTCTGGGCGATTCAAGGCAGGCGGATATCGCGAGGGAATTTTATTATCTGTGTAAACGCCTTGATCCGTCACGTCTTGTCAGCACAAATGACGGCTGGGAAAACGTGTTCCCGACGGATATCTGCGGTGTTCACGATTACAGGAGCTTTGACAAAAAACTGTCGGAATATTATTCGGACACAAAATTTTTAAACCACGGAGCGGCGAGAACAGGGCATCCTTATCTTGTTCCGGGCGAAAGCTACGGCGGTCAGCCTGTTATGCTTACTGAATTCGGCGGCAAAAGAATCGCGGGTTCCGACGGCTGGGGTTATGACCTGCCCATGGAAAGTGTAGAAAAATACGTTGACGATATTAAATCCGACATGGAAAATATTTTCGGTACGCCGACATTCGGCGGCTTCTGTTACACGGAGCTTGCTGATGTTTACCAGGAAACGAACGGACTTCTGCGAATGGACAGAACTCCGAAGGCCGACCCCGAACAGATAGCGGAGATTTTTAAAAACAGTAAAAAGAAATAATAAAAAGCACGTTCTGCTCATTACAAGAAGAATTCTTATATTTCTTATTTCACTTATAGCTAAAAAAGTTTTTTTGA